>JBDTNA010000106.1:0-9252 GCA_039933985.1 Gemmatimonadales bacterium
TTTGCCATCGAGATTCGTATCGCGTTTTGGACGCGGGGTTCGCAGGGCTCAGCTCAGTGTCAGCGGGCGAAACCTTCTGACATTCACTGATTACACCGGGCTCGACCCGGAAGTGAGCAACTTTGGGAATCAGCCGATCGCTCGAAACATCGACGTCGCGCCGTTCCCGCCAAGCCGAAGCTTCTGGCTCACCCTGAACCTGGGGTTCTGACCATGCCAAACATCAAACTGACTTCGACGAGCAACCTCAGACTGATCCTGCTGACAGGCGTGTTGTCGGTGGCGGCGGCGTGTTCCGACCTCACCGTGCCCGATTACAACAATCCCAGTCTGGAAGATCTTCAGACGAACCCGACCCCGGCGAAAATCGCGCAGGCTGCTCAGGGACTTCTTGTTGGGTCTCGGGTGCAGCAGGGAACACAGAACGGATATGTGTCGTTGCTCGGGATTATCGGGCGGGAATCGTACAACTTCGATCCGGCAGATCCTCGATTCATGGTGGAGATGCTGATCGGCCCCCTCGACGGTGGAAGCCCGGCGTTCGGCGGCAATCTGTTTGCGCTTCCTTTCGCCAACATCCGAAACGCGAACATTTTACTGGCGTCGCTCGATCAGGTTGCGGGTTTGTCGGCAGCGCAGAAGTCCGCGGTGCAGGGATTTGCGAAGACGATTCAGGCGCTCGATTTTCTGTACCTGATCAATACGCGCGACGATCTCGGCCTGCCGATCGAAGTTGGAACCGAGCCGACCGGGCCACCTGCGGCGATCGCCACGAAGACCGAAGTGTTCGCCCAAATAGCCAAGCTGCTCGACGACGGGCTCACTCAGTTGCAGGCGGGAGGCAGCGCGTTTCCGTTTGCACTGAGCCCCGGGTTCAGCGGATTGTCAACGCCGGGCGACTTCGCGAAATTCAATCGCGCTCTCAAGGCCCGTGTTGAAGCGTATCGCGGCAACTACCCGGCCGTGTTGGCCGCGTTGAACGGCTCGTTCATCAACACCGGGTCGGCGCTTACGCTCGGCGCGTACCATTCGTACAGCACTGGATCCGGCGACATTCAGAATCAGCTTTTCGATCCGACGGGCCGCGCGATCGTTGCGCATCCGTCCCTCCGGACCGACGCCGAGAAAAAGCCGGACGGATCGCTCGACGCGCGCGTGCTGCGAAAGACGACGACAATCACAGCCCGAACGGTGCAGAACGTCACGTCCGATCTGGTTTTCACGATCTACGAGTCGAACGTAGCTCCAGTTCCGATCATCAGGAACGAGGAGCTCATCCTGCTTCGTGCTGAGGGGAGCTTCTTTACAGGAAATACTGCTGGCGCCCTCGCCGACATCAACTTTATCAGAACGACGTCGGGCGGCCTTGCCGCGCGAGGGGCGTTCGCCAACGCCGCCGACTTCACGACCGAGTTACTCAATCAGCGGCGCTATTCATTGATGTTCGAGGGCGGGCATCGCTGGATAGATTCGCGGCGATTCGGCAGGCTTTCGACCCTGCCGAAAGCGCTGCCGACGCACAATGTGCACACCCGTTTTCCATTCACGGAAGCGGAGTGTCTTGCGCGCGTGGACTCTCCTCCGCCGAGCTGTGGGTAGGGAGGGATGAAGGAGGGCGGCCCATCCGGAGACGGGTGGGCCGTCATTGCATCAAGTGGAGTATCGCAGCATATTGATCGTTCAGTACAAACTGAACGATATAAATGGCCCCTAAGAAACCCGCGGTAAGGCGACCCGATCATCGGCCGCCACAGTTCGTCGAAAGGCTCGCCGTCGCCCTTGAACGAGATGGCTTTCCTCGCATAGCAGGGCGGATGTACGCGCTGCTGCTGATCAGCGACGATGACATGTCGCTCGACGATATCGCCGCAACGATTGGTGCGAGCAAAGCAAGCGCGAGCATGAATGCGCGCCTGCTCGAGGACAAGAGCCTCGTGGTGAAAATCAGCCGCACCGGCGACCGGAGGAACTACTACAGAATCTCTCCCGAGCTGTTCACCTGCACGATGGAACAGCGCCTGGCGCGTTGGGATCGCGTACGCGCCGTCGTCGGCGAGGGGCTCGTCGATTCCACGCTCTCGACCCACGCGCGCTCGAGACTGCGTGAGTTCGACAAGGCATCGGAAGGCATTCGCGAGGTGCTCGAAGCGGCCCTCAAGAAACTAAGAAGCAGAGGAAAATCCTGATGCGGATACTCCGCAGTGTGTCAATAATTGTCGTCGCGTTGATTGCCCCCGCTGCGATGTTTGCGCAGCAGCAGGCCCCGCTTACGCTCGGTGATGCAGCGCGACTTGCTGCGGCCCAAAGTGCTCCGGCCCTTGCTGCCGAGCTTCGCACGCGCGAAGCGGCGGCACGACTGCAACAAAAAAAGGCGGAGCTGCTTCCGACTCTTGGCGCATCTGCCCTCGAGAGCGGTCACACCCTCAACTCCGCCACGTTCGGTTTCTCCTTTCCCGCGCCGGAAGGCGAGAAGCCACTTCTCAATCCGGACGGTCAGATCATCGGACCCGTAAAGACACTCGATCTTCGGGCGCACGTCACGGTCCCGGCAGTTGATTTTGCCGCGAGAGCGCGTGTCACCGAGGCACGGACTTCACTGCGCGCGAGTGAAGCGGCGGCAAGGAGCGCGGCGGAGGATGCAGCGGCGATCGCCGCGCTTGCATGGCTTCGCGCATCGCGTGCAGACGCGCTCGTATCGGCTCGCGCAGCGGATTCCGCTCTTGCCGATGCGCTCCTGTTCATCGCGAACGGGCAACTGCAGGCGGGTGTCGGCGTCGGGCTCGATGTAACGCGCGCACGATCGCAGCTCGCGGCGGTTCATTCGCAGCTCATCGCCGCGCGCGGCGAACGCGGACGCTCGCGACTCGAGCTCATTCGCGCGATCGGTGCGCCTCTCGATGTGACCGTAAATCTTGCGGGTCAGCTGCGGGAAGCCGTGAGCGCGGAAGCTCCTCCGAATGAAGCAGACGCGATTGCACTCGCATTGCACGAGCGTGCCGACATCGTCGCTGCGGACCGCGCGCTCGAAGCGGGCGAGCAAGGATCGCGAGCAATTCGCGCCGAGCGACTTCCGACGCTTGCAGCGTTTGCGGACGATGGCGCAATTGGCATCACTCCGTCGCACATGCTGAATACCTACACGTGGGGAGTCCAGCTTTCCGTTCCAGTCTTTGACGGATCACGCCGGAGTGGGCGCCTGAATGAGCAGCAGGCTGTAGTCGCCGGTCTCGAGCTTCAGCGAAAAGAGCTCGTACGCGAAGTCACGGTTCAGGTAAAGTCGGCACTGCTCGACCTTGGCGTTGCACGCGAACAGGTCGACGCAGCGAACACCCGGCTGACGCTCGCAGATCAGGAATATCGCCAGGCAGTTGACCGGTTTCGCGCCGGAGTCGCTGGAAACGCCGATGTCATCTCGGCATCTCTCGCACTGAACGGAGCACGCGACAGCGTTATCGACGCGTACTCGTCATTCCTGTCCGCGCGAGTTGGTCTCGCGCGTTCTCAGGGAGTTGCAACGCGCCTGCCTTGATAACAATCGAATAACGAAAAGGAATATCGTTCATGGCACAAAACACTCGAAAGACAATTCTCCTTGGCGTCGGCGGCGCCGTTCTGCTGCTCGGACTGATCTGGGGATCGCAGAAGTGGATCTATTCGCGCTCGCACATTTCAACTGACGATGCAACTGTAGACGGGCACATAGTTCCTGTCGTGGCGAAGGTCGGCGGCTATGTCGTCAGCGTAGGCGCCGGAGAAAACGATCACGTCGGCAAGAGTCAGATCGTGGTTCAGCTGGACACCGCGGAGCTCGCCGTGCGACTAGGTCAGGCCGAAGCGGAGCTTGCGGCCGCAGAAGCTACCGCGGGCGGTGGCGGACAGGCGCAAGCGCAGGTCGAGACCGCATCAGGCCAGCGCGGAGCGCTCGAAGCGCAGGTTGTCGCAGCGCGTGCGAATGCTTCGCGCGCCCAGTCGGATCTTCGACGAATGGAAGAGCTCGCGTCGAAGCAGATCATATCCGAACAGCAGCTCGATGCCGCGCGCGCAAACGCGCAATCAGCATCGGCCGTACTTGCAGCGACTCAGAGACAGGCCGCAGCAGCCACCGGCGGGGTAACGGGTGCGCAGGCAGGAACGCGGTTGGCAGCGGCTCGCGTGCAGGCAGCTCGCGCGTCGCGCGACAATGCGGCGCTTCAGCTCTCGTACGCCCGGATATCAGCGCCGATCTCGGGCGCCGTGTCGAGAAAGACCGTTGAAGTCGGACAGCTTGTTCAGCCGGCGCAGCAGCTCATGGCTATTGTTGCCGACTCGGGTACATGGGTCACGGCGAACTTCAAGGAAACTCAGCTCTCCAGCATGAAGGTCGGCCAGCCGGTTCAGATTTCAGTCGATGCATACGGCGGATGCAGCGTGACGGGACACGTGCAGAGCATCAGCAGCGCGACGGGCTCACGGTTTTCTCTTCTGCCACCCGACAACGCGACGGGAAATTTCACGAAGGTCGTGCAGCGCGTGCCTGTTCGCATCGCGATCGATCGCGGATGCGGCGACGGTCACGAGCTGCGGCCGGGAATGTCGGTCGAAGCGCACATAAAGACTGGTTGAGTATCGGATGGAGAATCAGGCCGGAGAAGCGCCGCATAAATGGCTGATTGCCGGCTCGGTCATGATCGGGACGATCATGGCCGTGCTGGATTCGAGCATCGTGAACGTTGCGCTGCCGGGCATGAGCGGGACACTCGGCGCAACGATCGAACAGATCACGTGGGTGGTGACCGGTTACATACTGGCGAACGTGATCATCATGCCGCTCGTCGCGTTGTTGAGTCAGCGATTCGGCCGCAAGAATTTCTACATGCTGAGTGTCGTGCTGTTTACCGCCGCGTCGATGGCCTGCGGGGTAGCTCGAAGTCTTCCGTTGATGGTCGTGTTTCGCGTGATACAGGGAATTGGCGGTGGTGTGCTGATGACCGTGTCACAGGCGATTCTACGGGAAACCTTTCCGCCGGAAGAGCAGGGAACGGCGATGGGAATCTTCGGGCTCGGCGTCGTGCTTGCACCGGCGTTTGGTCCAACCCTCGGCGGCTGGCTCACGGATCACTATTCGTGGCCGTGGATTTTCTACATCAACGTGCCGATCGGAATCATCAATCTGTTGATGGTCAGTCGTTATGTCGAAGACCCTTCCTATCTCGTGCGAAAGAAAGTCGACATCGACTGGCTTGGCCTTTCACTGATGATTATCGGTCTTGGATCGCTTCAGCTGATGCTCGAATCAGGTGCGCGCAACGACTGGTTTGCATCGAGCTTTGTCGTTCGCCTGCTGATTGTTGCGATTTTCGGACTGGTCGCATTCGTGTGGAGAGAGCTCACGGCTGAGCATCCCGCTGTCAACCTTCGCATTCTCAAGAACAGCTCGTTCAGCTCCGCAACCGCGTTGGGAGGAGTTCTTGGAGCGGCGCTCCTGGGTAGCCTTTTCCTGCTGCCCGTCTTTCTGCAGAACCTGCTTGGATATTCGGCGATGACATCCGGTGTGGCGCTGATGCCGCGAAGTCTCGCGATGGCGGTCATCATGCCGATAGGCGGACGATTCTACAATCGGCTCGGTCCGAGGCTGCTGGTCGGGAGCGGTCTCATCGTGGCGGGATTTTCCTTCTGGCAACTGTCACACTTGACCACCGCGGTGGGATTCTGGGACATCTTCTGGCCGCAGGTGTGGCAGGGCGTCGGATTCAGCCTGATCTTCGTGGCGCTCACTACTGCCGCGCTCGCGACGATTCCGAAGCCCGAGGTGACTGCGGCGACCGGTCTCTACAACGTTTCCCGAAACATCTTCGGCAGCATCGGGATCGCGATTTCCGCGTCGCAGCTGACTTCCGGAATGCATGGGTATCATCAGATTCTCGCTGAGCGAGCGAGTGTCGCGAACGCGGCGGCGGTAAGCTGGCTTTCGACGGCGACCGCGGCGATGATGGCCCGAACTGGCGCTGATGCAGCGACCGCCCGGCTAATGGCTCTACGACTTCTCGACGCAACAATCTCGCGCCAGGCAGCGGTACTTTCGTACAATCGCGTTTTCGTTGGGGTGTCGCTGTTGTTCGTCGTGTCGCTACCGCTGGTGTTTCTCCTCAAGCGCGGTCATGCCACGGAAGAGATGGAGATCATCGCGGAGTAGCAGGTCGGGTCAGCCGGTACGAACTCCTGAATGCCAGAGCACCGCGAAGAAATGACACGTGCTCCCGGCGAGAACGAACACATGCCACACCGCGTGGCCGTAGCGTATCCGCTTGTCCGTCGCGTAAAAAAAAACTCCGCCGGTATAGCATAGTCCGCCTGCGAGCAGCCACCAGACTCCTGCTGCTCCGACGTGCGTGATGAGAGGCCTGATCGCAACGACGCTCAGCCAGCCCATGCCGATGTAGAGACTGGTGGATATCCATGGCTTCGAGAGGCGGCGATAGCTCTTCATTACGATGCCGGCGATCGCGAGCATCCAGACTGCCACGAGGAGGGAATAACCCCAGGGCCCACGGAGTGGACCGAGCGCGAACGGTGTGTAGCTGCCTGCGATCAAGACGAAAATCGCGGAATGATCGATGACTCGAAGAACGCGAGTCGCAGGCGAGCGGGGAAACGAGTGATAGACCGTGGACGCCGCGTAGAGAAGCAGCAGCGATACCGCGAAAATCCAGGCACCAATCACCTGGATCGGATCCTCTCGGTCCAGCGCCGCGGCGATCACAAGGGGAAACGCTACCAGACTCCCGAGCAAACCTACTCCGTGGGTGACGCTGTTGGCGATCGTTTCGCCAAGTCGGATGGCCGGCTGGCTCATGCCGGCTGGCTCATTCGGACGGGCGGAAGGACTGGGCACGGCTCTAATGTAACTAAGCGGCACGACGTTGCCGGCCGTCGGGATAAGCTTTGAACGGGAAGCGGCGTCGTCTTTTCTGTTGCGGGACCATCGACTGCCAGCGACCTTGTAGTCCTACCTGCCATCGTAACCACGACGATCATGCCCAAGAAACCAGCTTCCGTTGCCCTGCTTGCCGCAGTTGCGCTCGTGTTGTTTGCGGGCAGCTACGTGCTTGGCCGAAGCAACTTCAATCCGTTCAGCAAGATCTCATTTAAATCGCCGTTGTCCGCCGATTCGACGGTTGCCGCGCTTTCCCTTCAGAAGCGCTGTGGCTTGATGGCCGGCGAAACGAAGAGCAAATGCTATGAGTCAGGCCTCGATTCGCTTGCCGAGCGCGGAGAAGTGAAACTCGCGATGCGGACGCTTGCGAACCTTGCGATCCTCGATTCGGACGCGGCCCGCGACGGGCACGTCTTTGCGCACGGCATCGGCATGGCGGCTGGAAGAGCGGGCGGTGACATCGCGAAAATCTTTTCGCAATGCGACGAGAGCAACCAGTCGGGATGCTACCACGGCGTCCTCCAGTCATACCTCATCGCCAAGAAAACGATCGGACCCGCCGAAGTGAATGCCGTCTGCGAATCGTTCCGGGGACCTCAGGCCGATCGGTGGATTCTGTTTCAGTGCGTTCACGGCACCGGCCACGGCCTGACGATGTACTATCAGCACGATGTGCCAAAGGCGCTCAGGGATTGCGACTATCTGAATGGCGATTGGGACAGGCGCTCCTGCTATGCCGGTGTGTTCATGGAGAACATCGTCAACCAGCAAATGCCCAAGAACATGTCGCACAGTCATGGCGACGAGCACGAAGGTATGGACATGGCGGGGATGTCATCGACGCCGGCGACCAAATGGAAAGCCCTCGACAAGAACGACATGCTGTACCCGTGCTCGATCATGGATGAGAGGTACCTCGCGGCATGCTACGAAATGCAGACGGCGGCGATGCTGTACCTGAACGGAGGAAACATTCAGGGCGCCGCAAAGACGTGCGACACTGCGCCCGACCGGATGCGCCTCGTTTGTTACCAGAGCCTCGGACGTGACATTAGCGCGTATGCGGAACAGAACCACGCGAAGGCGATCGAGCTTTGCGCGCTTGGCACGGCGAAATACCAGCCATGGTGTTACTTCGGGTTGGTCAAAAGCTTCATCAACATGAATGCGCGGGCCGAAGACGGAACTGCGTTCTGTCGCGAGCTCAAGGGCGAGCCGAACAAGCTCAAGTGCTACGAAGCGGTCGGCGAACAAATCGGAACGCTGCGAAACGAGAACGCGCAGCGAAGAGCGCTTTGCGAATCTTCGGAGGCCGAGTACAAGGACGCGTGTCTTTTCGGCGCGCGGGTGGGTAGCCGGCCACCCGCGCTTGAGAAGCTCGACGTCGCGGTCGCGACTTCGCCGCGCGCAGACTGAGACTGACGACACGCACTCGATGATCGGACTTACGTTCTAGACGGCATGCGCATGGTGTCCGACCTGGTTCGCATCCGGCAGAACTCGCTTCGTGGCGCATACCAGCTGCGAATGCCGGCGTCAGGCATCGATTTGACGGCGATAGACGCCGACGGCGGAGTGTAAGCGCCGCGTCAGAGGAAGTAACAATAACTCGCGCATATGGACGATCCGCGCGCGCGCATTATCATAGAGAAGATTGCGCCGCCCCACCGGAGGGACAAATGCGCGCACGCGTTTCGCTTTCATTTCTCGCTGTCCTCCTCGCGGCTCAAGGCTGCGCATCCGGCTTATACCATCAGGTGAGTTTTGCCGGTGAGGCCACCCGTACGCACGACGCCGAAGCAAAAGGGCAAACGGTGTACGTCGTTCCGAATGACAAGATGAGAGACACCATCCTCGACGCGCGCATCCGCGCGAAACTCGAGGAATTTCTTCTCGATCAGGGATACGTCATTTCGTCGCCGGACAAGGCCCAATTGTACGTGCTAGCGACATTTGGAACGGGAAAGCGACTAGTCGCATCGCAGGCGTCGGTGTTCAAGGCTGCCGAGGTAACAGTTGTTCGGGATGCACAGGGCAATCCGGTCCGCCGAAACTTCACGCCGGACCGAATGCAGTCACTCAGAGTGCCGACGTTTGAAAACAGCATCTGGCTCCAGGTGCTGTCGTCGGATGCGAGCCATTTTCGGGAGACGGGAATGGTGAAGAATCTCTGGCGCGGCGAAGCTGCCATGAAAGGCGATACCGCTGCGCTCCCGTCGGCGGTGCCTTACCTGCTCGTTCCCGCATTGAAGTTCTTTGGTAAGGAGACGCGGACTGTCGTGACGATGGATGTGAAAGAGAAGGAGATCGCCTGGCACTAAGGCCGATGCCACGCCATC
>JBDTNA010000107.1:0-9165 GCA_039933985.1 Gemmatimonadales bacterium
AGAATCGCGCGGCGTTATTGTAGAGGATGTCCCGTTTCTGCGACGCCGAGAGAAACGGCGCCTCCTCGATTGCCTGGATCGACGGCTCGATGATTCCCGGCCAGATCATTTGATCCGATCCGAAGAGAATTCGGTCGCCGTATCCGGCTTCGACAATCCCCTGGAGATACCGGTAGAACGCGGGTCGCGGCTCGGTGTAGACGATACTGCTGATATCGACATACACCTGTGGATGCGTGAAAAGCAGCGCGCGAAGGTTGTCGAGCATCGGATACCCCGCGTGCATGATGTAGACGCGGAGCTTTGGATGCTTGACCAGCACATCCTCGAGAAGAAGAGGATCGCTGTTCCGGGCCCGGTATTCCGGCGCACCGAAGTAGGGATCGCCGGGACCTCCAGGTCCCATATGGATCCCAACCGGAATATCGAGCTCCTCGGCCAATGCCCAATATGGTTCGAGCCGTTTGTCGTTGGCGGGGATTCCTTCATACTGCGCGAGAACCTCTCCCAGAACCTTGAACGCCCCCTTCGCGTGCAGTGCGCGAATGTTCGCGGGGGTTCGCGCCGGGACATGTGATGCACCCTTGTTCGCAGCAAGTCTCAGATCCAGTCCGGGAATAATTCGGTCCGGGGCCGCAGCGCGCCATTTCAACATCGGCTCAGGTTCGCCGCTAACCATTCCAATGATGTTGCGCTTCTTCATTACCGCAATCGTCTCATTCATCACCGCATCATCCGTCGTCGCGGGAAAGATCGGCTTTTCGCAGGGAGGCATCGAGTTGAATGTCATGCCTTCCTCGATCGGCTTCGGGAGGTCCCATCGCGGCATGATCGAGAACGGCGCGCACATCGGAGGCGGATTTGGCCCCATGTAGTCGGCCTTTCTGATGTGCAGGTGCATGTCGATGATCGGCGCCCGCGTCTGCGCGCTTGCGGCGAGGGACGGGAATAGCAGGAAGACGGCAAACCGACAGCGTGCGTCAAGCACCAGGCGACTCCGAAGCAAGGAGGAAGGAATTAGCGAGAACGCTGAACTTCGTCGAGCAGGGTGGGAAGATCTTCGATGCGGCTCAAGTACTTCGACGGATGTGACGGATCGAGCTGGTCTTTCGTAAACGGCCCCCACAACGCGGCGATCGAAATAACTCCGGCCGCATTTCCCGATTGAATGTCGTGGGGCGAATCGCCAACGAATACGGCTTCTTCCGGTGAGTAACCCAGCTCTTCCAGCGCGAGGCGCACCGGAAACGGATCCGGTTTGTGAACCTTGGACGAGTCCATTCCGATTTTCGTGCGCATGAAGCGGTCGAGCCCCACAAGCACGAGGCCCATGTCCATCATCTCGTTGCTCTTGCTCGTGACCACGCCCATCGGATGACCGCGCCGTTCGAGCTCGGTCAGTGTCTCCAGAACACCGGGATACGCGGACGTGAGACGATCGTGGTGAATTCTCTGATATGTGCGATAGCGGTTCGTCAGCTCTTTGGCTTCGTCTTCCGAATTGACATACGCTGCGAGCTGCTTTCCCAGCGGAGTTCCGATGCCGGCGATCCATTCCGCTTCAGTCGGCGCCGGCATGCGTCCTTCGAATGTGTGTCTCACGCAATCGAGCAGCAGGCCGATGGAGTCGATGAGCGTTCCGTCGAGATCGAAAAGGACGGCGAAGGGACGATGCGGCGTCATATCAATGCGACGGCAACGCGAACGCGACGATGTAGTCGCCCTTGCCCCAATCTTCCTGTCCGCCGACCGCGATGACGATGAACTGCTTTCCGTTCAGCACGTAAGTCATCGGAGTTGCACGCGACCCAGCGGGCAAGTCACCGCGCCACAACTCGCGTCCCGTCTCGATGTCAAATGCGCGGAGAAAGTGATCGATCGTCGCGCCGATGAAAACGAGTCCACCTGCCGTAACGATTGGTCCACCGAGATTCGGAAGTCCGAGCGGCGTTGACGAGATTGGTTTAAGTCTTGGATCGAGCGCTGCGGGGTCGCCTAGTGTCGATTCCCATGCCTTCCTGCCGGTGCGAAGATCGATAGCGACAAGAGCACCCCATGGCGGCGGAGAGCAGGGAAGTCCTGACTCGGCGGTAACGGTGCGGCGCCGCATAACGTATGGGGTCCCATGCATTCGCGTGTACTCGTCGCCGAGTCGTGATGCATTCTGCCGCGCCTGTGCGGTGTCCATCTGGTCGACCGGGATCAGCTGCACCATCGAAGCAAAGCGATTCACCGGAACGACGGCGATGCTGCGACTTGGATCGAATGCGAGTCCGCCCCAGTGAGCCCCACCGACATTCGAAGGAGTCAGGAGCGACCCGCCCAAAGACGGTGGCGTGAAAACTCCTTCGTTGCGAAGCGCAGTCAGCTGCTGTCTGCATGACGCAACATCTGCCGGAGTCGCTCCGAAAATGCTGTCGAGCGAAAACCGCTGAGGACTGAGCGGCGGCAGAACAGTATTGAAAGGCTGCGTCGCCGATGCGCGCTCACCCGCCACATCGCTCTTTGGAACGCTTCGTTCCTCGACAGGGAATACGGGTTTCCCTGTCGCACGATCCAGAACGAAGAGCTGGCCCGACTTCGTCGTTTGAAGAACTACATCGACGGATTTGCCGTCACGTGTGATCGTCGTGAGGAGCGGCGGCGATGCGACGTCGTAATCCCACAAATCGTGATGCACCGCCTGAAAGTGCCAGACGACTTTGCCGGTTGATGCCCGAAGTGCGACGATCGAGTTCGCGTAACGATTGTCACCGCGCCGCTCGCCGCCGTAATAATCAGGACTGGGACTTCCTGTCGGCACGAACACGAGATCACGCGCCGAATCGGCAGCGATGACCGACCAGGCGTTCGCGGCTCCGGTAGTATGAGCCATCGGGCCGATCCAGCTCTCCCACGCGGCATCTGTTGAATCGCGCGGCACAGGATCCCATGTCCATCGCAATCCGCCAGTCCGCGCGTCATATGCGCGAACCTCACCGCTTGCAGCATTTGTCCGATTGTTATCGGCGACTGACGACCCGGCGACAATCATCCCTCTCACCACCGCGGGCGGCGATGTCAGCTGATACTCGGCCACCTCGAACGGAGTGTTGTGCAATCCGCGACGAATATTAACTGAGCCGTTTTTCCCGAATCCGGCGCACACCCTTCCGGTGCGCGAATCGAGCGCGAAGATTCGTCCGTCAATCGTGTTCGCGAAGATGCGGCGGTGACACGCTGCTTTGGATTGCGTGGACCGATCCAGCCACGTCGAGACTCCGCGGTTGGCGAAATCTCCCCAGCCCTGGTTCGCATCGACATCGATGTTGAACTTCCATCGTTCTTTGCCCGTCAGCGGATCAAGCGCGACAACTTTGCCGAGGGGAGTCGAGAGGTAAAGCAGCCCGTCGATCATGAGCGGCGTAGCTTCGAGCTTCGCGGGTTTGCGAGTCTTTACGTCGATCTCGCCGGTTCTATAGGTCCATGCGGGCACGAGGGACTTCACATTGTCGCGATTTATCTGCGCTGCCGGTGAGAATCGATCGCCTGCGGCCGTACGCCCGTAGGCGGACCATTCGATGGTAGTGGGCTGAGCGGAGCCCGCGCCTTGTGCGCCGGCGGCGGTGGAGACGGCCAGCATCAGCGCGGGAGCAGTCACGCGTAGGAAACGAATCATTTTCGAAGTGGATGGGGTGCCAAAACAGCTTGGAGGAATCTGGCGCCTCAACCCCCAAGCGGTAGGCTATGCCGTCAACGATCGGAGTTTCGGGTCTCCTGAAAGTTGTCCCGCATCATCTCGAGGAGTTTGTGGCCGGCGGCCCGTATCTTCTCGAGATGCGGAATGAACTCCTCGTCGCCTCGGTCCCGCATCTGTTCGATCATCAACTCGGAGTAACCGAGGATGTGCCCGAGTGGCGTGCGCAGGTCGTGGAGAAGATCGCGCGGAAGCATATGCTGAATCTTCTCCTCGATTGCCTTTGGTAGCTCGGTCATGGCGCCTCCTTCTCGTCAGTGGTTTCTGCGACCTGACGCGGCATGAGCGCTTCCATTTTCGCGAGCAGGCGTGTCAGCTCGATCGGCTTCGTGTCGTAGTCGTCGCAGCCCGCTTCGATTGCCTTGTTGCGGTCGGTGGACATAGCGTGCGCAGTAAGTGCGATGACAGGAATGTTTCTCGTCGAGGCGTTCACTTTCAGCGCGCGCGTCGCCTCCCAACCGTCCATGACAGGAAGGCTCATGTCCATCAGGATCAAGTCGGGCGCGTTTGCCTTCGCCATGTCGATCCCCATCTGGCCATCGACGGCAATCAGCACCTCGTACCCTCTTCGCTGAAGCCGCCGCGACAGCATGTCGCGATTCATTTCATTGTCTTCGACCAGCAAAATTCGCGGCATGGATGTCAGTTGAAAGTGTTCACTAATAAACGAGGCTGATGTGCTGCTATGTCGGCGACACGCGCGGAACCGAGTAGTTGTCCAAGGCGTCACGGACGTCAGCAAGCAGTTCTTCGTTAGTGTAGTCGGCCTTATGGAGTATCGTTTCGACATACCCATTCAGCCGCTTACGCTCGGCGGCCGTCAGGTCGTGGGCAGTTACGACAACGATTGGAATGGAGCGCCAGTCGCGGCGCGCGCGCACCTTATCGGCAAAAGCGAAACCGTCCATCACAGGCATCAGGAGATCGAGGAAGATCAGACTCGGACGGTCATTTTCCATGATCGCCAGCGCCACCTCGCCATTCTCCGCCTCAATCACGCGGCATCCGTTCCTTTCAAGCATCTTGCGCATCGCAGTGCGCACCCTGACATCGTCCTCCACAAGAAGGACCGGACACGGCGGGTTCCCGCAGGAGTACTGTTTGAGAATCCTCGAAAGCCGCTGGCGGTTGACCGGCTTCGTGACGTAGTCAGATGCGCCAAGCGCGAAACCTCGCTCCGCATCATCGACCGCCGTGAGCATGATGACGGGTATGTTGGACAGCGCGGCATCGACCCGTAGAGTTTGCAGAACGTCCCAGCCGTTCATTCCGGGCATCATCACGTCGAGAGTAATCGCGATTGGAAGAAGCTCCTTGGCGAGTCGCAAGCCTTCTTCACCGTTCGAAGCGCAACGTACGCAGAACCCTTCCTTGTCGAGAAACCGCTGCATCAGGTCGCGCTGCGCAGCGTTGTCGTCGATGACAAGCACGCACGTGCCCGGGGCAGGAAGCGGATCGGTGCTTCGACGATCGCCGCCCGAGCTTGCGGCAATGACTTCCGAAACGGGTTGTTCGACCGGCTCGCTCTTCACCTGGTTTACAATTGCGGGAAGCTTGATCGTGAACGTGCTACCCTCGCCGGGTACGCTTCGCACGGTAACATCTCCGCCCATCATCTGACAGAAGCGGCGCGTAAGTGCGAGACCGAGGCCGGTTCCACCGAACTTCCTCGTAGTTGAAGCGTCCGCCTGCGTAAAGTCCTGGAACAGCCTCAGAATCTTGTCTTCGCTCAAGCCGATTCCCGTGTCGGTAACCCGAAACACGATCCACTCCTCGCCGTCCATCCGGCACCTTTCGGCCTCAAGCGTAATAAATCCTTCGTGCGTGAACTTGGCTGCGTTCGACACGAGGTTGAACAGAGCCTGCCGAACCTTGACCTGATCGGCGTGCATTCCGCCGATGTTCGGAGCGCATTCGATTTTCAGCTCGTTCGCGTTCTTCGCCACCATTGGCTGAATGGTTGACGCTACATCGGCAATCAGTGCGTTGAGGTCGAAACCCTCGAGGTACAGCTCCATCTTGCCGGCTTCGATCTTCGACAAGTCGAGAATGTCGTTGATGAGCGCGAGAAGCTGCCTTCCCGATCCGTTGATTTTCTCCAGATCGGCAACGAATGAATCGAGATTGCGCTCGGCCGCCTCTTCCTGGAGCATCTCCGAGTAGCCGACGATCGCATTGAGTGGAGTTCGGAGCTCGTGACTCATGTTTGCGAGAAACAAGCTCTTGGTTCTGTTGGCTGCTTCTGACGCTTCTTTCGCTTTCGCGACTTCCTCTTCAACACGCCGGCGCTCGGTAACGTCTTCCATTGCGAGCACGAGAAGCTCGCCGTGATGTCCCGCCTGGAGCTTTCGGGCGTTGAGCAGCATCACCCTTCTGCCAAGCAGCTGGAAAACATGCTGGAGCTCGAAGTCGTTGAAGACCGAGCTCTTGGGAACGATGTCTTCGAGAAGTGTGCGCAGCGCCGGGATGTCCCACTGGCCGTTGCCGAGCTCGTAGATCAGACGATTTTCCGTTTCTTCAGGCGAAACGCGGAATGTTCGATAGAAGGCACGATTTCCTGATTCGACCCGCAGAGTCTTGTCGAGAATGAGGAGCGGCTCGCGAACCGTATCGACGATGTCCTGCGCGTAGGTCTCGATCGCCCTCAGGTCGGCTTCCGAACGACGTCGCTCGGTCACGTCTTCCATCGCGAGGACGATGATGGCCGAGTGGCTGCCTGCGCGGAGTTTTCGTCCGTTGAGCAGCATCACGCGTCGCCCGATTTTTGGAAACGTGTGCTCGAGCTCGAAGTCGTTGAAGACCGAGCTTGTCGGAATGACGTCTTCGAGAAGCGTTCGGAGGTCGGGGATGTCCCACTGACCGTTGCCCAGCTGGTAGATCAGCTGGTTTTCCGTTTCTCCCGGAGAAACGTCGAATGTCTCATAGAATGCCCGGTTAGCGCTTTGGACGCGCAGGTTGGTGTCGAGCATCAGGAGCGGTTCCCGAACGGTATCTACAATGTCCTGCGCGTACGTCTCGATATCGTCGACGAACGGTTCCTGATCCATGGGCACCTCGCAAATATCCTTGGAATGTACGGGAGACGACATGCGCAGTGTGTTGGCAACGCCCTAGACCCCATCCATTAGGGAATAAGGTATCCCATATTGCTGTTTGACAGCGGTCGCCGCTCTCCGATTACTTTTCGTGCGGTGGCTTGGAGAGGGTGGTGAAGGCCGCGTTAGATCGCTCGAAAAAAAACCCGGCACAAAAGCGCCGGGTTTTTTCTCTCTTTCCACGGTTTACTGCTTCGTGCCCTCGGATATCAGGGTCTTCGTCGTGGGCGGCTTGGTTTCGTAGTGAGCGATGGTGGTTCCAGACAGCTTGCCGTCACGGAAGCGCCACGTCACGATCGTGTGGACCTTCACGCCCTTCACCCGCCGGCTGTCGAATGGCCCCGCTTCCGCTACAAGACTATCTCCGGCCATCGACATGATGTGCATAGCTATCGGCGCGCCGGTCGGGAACTGGATCGTCCAACCCGCTGTATCGGCTTTCGCGTCGAGCACGTACGTCGTCGCGACAGTGTCGGCCGGGTCGGTCGGCCTTGAACTGACGTTCCACTTGCCCGCCATCTGGTCGAGTGACATCGGCGTGGGCTCCGCGGCGGCTACGGGCACGGGTGTATCGGCGACGGCCGCGGTATCCGCGGCGGTGTCGGCCTTGCTGCAGCCGACAACAACAATGGCGCACCAGAGCAACGCGGAATGTCGCATGCTGACTCCTGTGAGAGGGATTGCGCTGCGGCCCTACGATTGGCCAGCGAACGTATCACCCCCCTAGTCTACCAGCAAGCCTCCAATGGGAGAGGCTCGTCTTAGCGCTTTAGCATCCCGGCGACTCAGGGTCTCCAATCGAGCGATTGATATGTCGAGCGCCACCCGTCGACGAGCGGTTTCTCCGTCGATTGATCGAGGCCTTTCACGAAACTCACGGCCTGTTCGAGCACCTCGTGTGATCGGAGAATCCTCACGTGACCAAGACCGGTTGCTTCGATCAGGAGGCTTCCGCGCCAGTTGCGATTGATCGCTTCTGCATGTTCCCAGGGAACCTCGCGATCTGCCGGATCGTGAACAATGAGTGCGGGCATTTCGAGTGAGGAGACCGCGCGAGCCGAGTCGAAGTACGCCATCTCACGCCCGACCTTGTCGACGAGGCGACGCTCCATTCCCGCAGCGCGTTCCTCCGGCAATCCAATGAATTGCTGCAGACGATAGATGAAGTATCCGGGGCCGAGCGGCGGCGCGAAGAGAATCGCGCCTTTCGCCTGGAGGCCGGCTTCGAGAGCGAGCACGACCGCCCCGGCACCAAGTGAGTGGCCGACGATCGCGTGTAGCTCACCACATTCGTCAGCGAGCCGGGGAAGCACGCTTACCCACTCGCCGAGTGAGCTTCGTTTTCCGGGGGTGGCGCCGTGAGCGGGCATGTCGAACGCGACTGCGCGGTAGCCTGCATCCGCGACCTGTTCTGCGAGCGGCGCCATGTCCATCGCTCGTCCGCTCCATCCATGGACCAGGAGCACCGCCGGTCCCTCGCCCCAGCTGTAGCCAGCGATAGGAAGGCCGTCGTGCAACACGACGATTTGTCGGGGAGACTTCTTTGGCGAACGCTGCTTGAGGCGGGCGGGGCGGGGAGTAAGAAACAGGTTCGCGGCGGCTCGCTCTGCCGCGTCGGGAGCGATCTTGCTGAGGACTGCGAATCTCAGGCGCATCAGCCTGATAGCCGCGCGGTCTTTGCGTCTCATACTATGGATAATAGCACGACCGGTCGTTTCATGTAAAGACACAATATTGTAAAATATGACCGATCGTTCTATTTTGATACATGCGAAAGGGACAGAAAACGCGCCGCGACATTGTCGATGGCGCCCTCGACATGGCAGGCCAGGTGGGTCTGGAACACGTCACTCTTGGTGTTCTCGCTACGGAGTTGGATCTGTCGAAGAGCGGTCTTTTCGCCCACTTCGAATCTAAGGAAGCGCTCCAGGTCGCAGTTCTCGAGGAAGCGGTAGACCGCTTCAAGGTCCGGGTAATCGGACCCGCGCTGCGAGCGGCTCGAGGTGAGCCGCGTTTTCGCGCGTTGTTCGAGGCCTACCTGGAATGGATGACCGTGGGCGGCGGTGACGGACGGGGTTTCGATGCCGAGGCAGAGCGCCGAACCGGCGGCTGCATTTTCATGGCGCTTTCGCAGGAGTACGACGATCGGCCGGGCAAGGTCAGGGACGCCGTGGTCCAGTCTCAGCGGGAATGGCGATCATTCGTCGCCGGCGCGGCCCGGATGGGAGTGGCCGAAGGACATTTCCGAGCCGATCTCGACGTCGAGCAGGTTGCTTTCGAGTTCGTCGGGATAGGGATGACTTGTCAGCAAACGCGCAAGCTTCTCGATGACGC
>JBDTNA010000108.1:0-9100 GCA_039933985.1 Gemmatimonadales bacterium
CTCCCTCGCATGTTCGGATGCCGGTCTAGCGCCGCGTGTTGCTGCAACGATTCTCGGATTGGCGAGACGGCGTAAGTGAAAGCGATGTCACGCTGTTCCGTGACACGATGGAGCGGCTGTCGCAACGGTCACTGGAGGTTTATCGCGAAACCGCTCACGAGAATGCCGCGTTGTTCGAGATGTTCGAGAAAGCGACGCCGATCGAAGAGCTCGCATCCGCTCGATTTGGATCTCGTCCCGCGTACCGTCCCGGGGGTGCAAGCGGGATAGACGGAATTCGAGCGATACCATGGGTCTTCGGGTGGACGCAAAACCGGCTGATGCTGCCAGGATGGCTGGGCGCCGGGACTGCTCTCGACGAAATCGCAACCGAGTCCGGTGGTCTCGAATTGCTTGGGCGCATGGCGAAGACATGGCCGTTCTTCGACGACCTGCTCGCGAAGATCGAGATGGTGTGCGCGAAAGCCGACATGGAGATCGCGCGGACCTACGTGACCCGGCTTGGTGGCGACTCTGCCCTTCTCTCTCAGCTCACTGACGAATTCGAGAAGACGGTAAACACGCTGATGAAAGTTCGCGGCGCCGACCACCTGCTCGACGACAGTGTCGTCGTGCAGGCCGCAATCGCATTGCGAAATCCGTACGTCGATGCGCTATCGCTGCTTCAGATCAACCAGCTCATCCGCAAGCGTTCCCTGCCGAAGTCAGCAACGGAAGAACGTGAAAAGGTCGAGAGTGTGCTTGCAACGACCGTTAGCGGTATTGCGCAGGGGCTGCGGAATACGGGCTAACGGCCGGCCAGGCTTGTCAAAGCCCCTGCTCAAAGACGACATCGACAGGGATACCCTTCGACTTCAGCCGATCGAGATCCTTCTGAAGCTCGGGTGAGATCTTCCCATACTGCTCTTGAAACGCACCGGCACCTTCGTAATCGCCGTTGCCCTGAATTGTCAGGATCTTTTCGGCAAGCGCGTTCATCCCAGCCTGAAACTTCGGAAAATCCACGCGATACTTGCCGCTTGTTGCATCGCGCGTAAACGCTCCCTGCTGCTGGAGAAAATTGAATGCCGCGATGTTGGCGCGGCCATGAGCGTCGGCGCCGCCGAATCTCGTCGACCGAAAGAGACTCGCGAGGAAGCTCACGTAGTTACCGCGAATGTCTTCGCCGGTCAACTCGCCGTCCTTGCTTAGCTGCTGAACCATGTAGAGGCCAAGAATGTCCGCCTTACCTTCTTCAAGCGCGCTATAGCGCTCCTTCGTAGCCGTCCTGACGGGACCCTTGCCGTTGATCGTGTTCTTGATCCCGAGTCCGTGGGCTACTTCGTGGAACATCGTATTCTCGAAAAACGCATTGAAGTTGAGCAACGGAAGCTGTTCGCTGTCGATCAACTCCTGCGCGATCGGCATCATGACCTTGTCGAACTTCGCCTGCATCACGTTCTTGAGCTGCAGTCTGCGGGTTCCCTTCTTGAGCTGCACTTCTTCGTCGTTCGGCAGGTTGATGGCAATTGTCTTCGCGCCGCCGTTGGCCTGGCCGGAATAATAGATCGCGTCGTACGCGTTCAGATCGGAATCGGTGCCTGGCTTTTCACGCTTGTACTGCTCGGGGACGGGGATCCCCTTCTGAAGTGCGGGAAGCATCGCAGCGTACTTCGACAGGCGCTGGCTCCACGACTTGTCCTTGATGAGCACATACGCCTCGTTCGCCGTCTTGTAGCCGTAGAGTCCGTCCTCGTAGTTCTCGATCGGCCCGATCACGATATCCACGCCATTGTTCTTCATGTCCATCCAGGCGAGGTCGCTCGGCTGGTAGTTATCATTGAGCAGCGCTGTCGCACGAAGCTCCAGATATTTCCTGAGCCCCGGATCTTCTGCGAGCTTCGCCGCCTCTCTCAGCTTTGAGGCCGCAATCTCGTTCTGCGGCTTGAACGCAACCTTGTATGGAATGGCGACCAGCGTGCTATCCGGTCCGCGTCTCACCAGCGTGTACTGACTCTTGAGCGAATCAGCGTGCGCCTTCGAGCTCTTTGCGAGGTACGCTTCGAACTCCGGCTTGGTGATGTCTTTAGGGTAGAGGTTTGCTCCGTCAGGACGAGGGCCGACTTCGGGGACGAACGGCTTGTTGTCGTCGAGCCGATCGTATGGACCGTAGTTCACGTCGACGAATCGGCGAACGTTGTCGTCGCCGAGCTGGCTCATGAGCGAATCGCGCGAGCCATATGTCTGCTGCCAGTAAATAGGATCCATCGCTTTCGCAGCCTCGATCAGAATCGGCAGCATCTGCCGCTCCTTCGGAGTCAGCTGAGAGGTGTCAGCGACCAATTTCACGGAAGTGTATGCGGCCATGCGTCGCTGAACGTCGGACGTGGCGTTCGTCGATGCGGATGCCGAATCGGCCGGCGCAGGAGCGCTCTGGTCGCATCCGGCAGCAACTACGAGCAACACGATCGAAACAGTGCTTTTTGATATCGAGATCATTCTTTTCTCCATTGGATCGCGACGAGCGCTGAGCGCCTGAATGCAGTCGCGGAGTAGCCGTGACGTTATTCGGCACAACACGGGAACGCCAGTGATTACGAGCATCATTTGCGCCGCGCTTACACGACGCACATAGCTGGGGACTGACCTGCCTGACAAAAGGCGAACGCGCGTCTGAGGAATCACAGCGGGACCGCCCACAACGATGGCATTGTGGGACCCTTGGCCCCGCCCTACGTTTGGCCGCAAATGTTTTCGGAGACCAGGCATGCCCCAGACGATGTTCGTTCGCAGGTCACTCTCGTTCGCGCTCAGTTTCTTTTTTCTTTCTCTGGCCCCCGAGGCCAAGGCACAACAACGGTCGACAACAGGAGGAATAGCCGGAGTCGTTGCGACTGATGACGGAAAACCCGTTCCCGAAGCGACAGTCCGGCTCTCCCGGAACGACGGCACGACTCCGCGCGACATCGTCACCGCGGCCGATGGAACGTTTCGTTTTCCGGGATTGGCCCCGGGACTCTATCGGCTGACCGCAAGGCGAATCGGCTTTCGCGAAGCGCAGCTGCTCTCACTTCGCATCGTCGCCGGGCAGACCAGCGAGATCAAGGTTCAGCTTACCGCGTCACCGACTCAGCTCTCGACTGTCGAAGTTCGAGTCAGTCCGACAGCGATCGACGCGACCACATCCGAGCTCGCGCGACGCATCGATGTTGCCAACGTTGCCCTCGTGCCGACGGCACGTGATGCGAACGGACTTGTCGAGCTTCTTCCCGGCGCGTCTCGCGGATTCGTCTGGGGTGGTGGTGGAGATGCCGCGAACAACTACCAGCTCGACGGAGTCTCGGTGAATCACCCGGGCGTAGGCGGTGATTTCCTCGCGCCCAGCATCGATTGGGTCGAGGCGCTGGAAGTTCGCGGGCTTGGCGCCGGCGCCGAGTATGGCGGGTTTCAGGGCGGACTCATCAACGCGATCACCAAGTCCGGTACCAACAATTGGCAGGGATCGGTTCGCGCGAATTACATCTCGCCTTCGTTGACTACATCCAACATCAAAACGAACGAAGAAGGCGCCGAACAGGCAATGCGCCGTGAATTCAGCGGAGAGATGCGCGGGCCGATCATTCGTGATCGCCTTTTCTACTTTGTCGGCGGAATTCTGATCGATCGCGATCTGAATGTTCCAAATCTCGACTCGACTGTCGCAGGCGAGTTCCGCGATGCGCAGCAGAACTATCGCGACATTCGCGGCATTGCCAAAGTGACTCTGCTTCCAAGCTCACACGATCGAGTCGACGGGGTTTTCGGGAGAACTGACAATCGCGTCGAGCGTTTCGGCCTGAACGGACTCGACGATCCAGCAGCAACGAGCCGAGTGCGCGCACCGACTTCTTTTTATGAGCTTGGATATTCGCGAAATGGTCTCACCAGCTCGCTCGACGCGCGGCTCGCCGGATTCGACTCGCGGGAGACTCGCGGCGCATACGAAGGGACGCGCGTTCCGGGCATTCAGGTTTTTTCGCGCGGGCGCCAGCCGCGGTATCAGAACGCACCGTTCACAGAGACACTCGAGCCGAGGAGCCTGGGCGGCAATATCTCATGGAAGAAACAAAGTCCCCTTCCAGGTGGTGAGAACAAGCTCGTTGTCGGTGCCGAGTACACTCGTGGATGGTGGCAGAATCATCGCGCCCGAAATGGCGGTCTGACGTGGATGCCGTATCTGAATCCATCTACCGGCACGATCGATCCTGCTGATCCGCGAACGTGGCCCGACGTTGCGAACCAATGGGGCGGTGAGATTCGGCTCGAGTCAGATGTCGAGGACGCAGCGCTGTTCGTTCAGGATTATCTGACGCTTCTGCCGAACCTCACGTTCACTCCTGGGCTTCGCTACGGAAGGTGGACGGGCTGGCTCACGCCGGCAGATCCGACGAAGAGCAGGTTTCGGGCGGCGCGCCATCAGGCATTCGACCCCCGACTTGGCGTTGTGTGGGATCTCTCAGGACGAAACGATTTTGTTTTGAAAGCTCATTGGGGACGCTATCACCAGTCGATGAACAGCGTGTTCTTCGATCGTGCGGAAGGAGCAGACGTCTACACCAACGAGCGATTCTACTTCCAGGGGCCCGATCTCACCGACCCCAGAAAGGTCTACACTCCGGCGGAACGCGACGCGATGCTCAATCCGTTCACCGGATTTTCGCAGAGGTTCGTGGAATCGATTCTGAACGAAGCCGGAGAAGTCGAGAACTACCGGCAGCCATACGTCGAACAAGCGGTGTTGAGCGCAGAGAAGAAATTCGGTCCGAAGTGGAAGCTCGAGCTCGTCTACACGAACAGGATCAACAAGGACATTGTCGGACTGGTCGATCGCAATCTCGCGCAGAACTACAGCCCACTCACCAACGTCGCAGTGAAGGATGGTGTGTTCGGAGCAACCATTTTCGATCAATACGGAGCGCCGCTTCGCCTGCCGGTTGTGTGGGTATCGAACCAGGACCTTCGCAACGATCTGATCGCGCGCCGGGACAACATAGGACGTCCGCTTCCGCCGACGCCCGGGTACACTTTTGCCGATATCAATCGCCTCACGTTCAATCCCGATATCGCCCTGACGACAGTATATGGCGCGAAGCGCCGTTTCGATCAGGTCTCGGCATCGGTGCGCACCGAGCAGGCGCACTGGAATGGCTCTCTCTCGATGACATACACCCGCCTTCGCGGCAACATCGGCGGCCTTACGGGATTCGGGACGACAGGCACTGCATTCTCCGCCGGCGCAGCAGTGCGGCCCAACGAAGCGTTGAACTATTACGGTGACCTGCCGAACTATCCGCCGTTCGAATCGAAGATGTGGATCACCGGTGAGATGCCGTGGGGAATTCGCGCCGGCGCGTTTGCAACGCTTTCGGTCGGCAACTATTTCACGCCGACTTTCCAGGTTGATCCACGATTCAGCTTTCAGGCTTCCAACTTGCTTCTCGACGATGCGCTGTTCAATGGAGTGCGTGGGCAGACGATTCTTCTGGAGCAACGAGGAAATCGTAGCTACCCCAAGCACCCGAACCTCGACCTGAGACTCGAGCGCCGGTTCGCAGCTCCCGGATTCAACTGGGTCTTTACCGGCGATTTGTTCAACGCATTCGCGTCCGATGCGATCGTCGAGAGAAACCTGACGATCAACAATCAGGCGACGGTCGATCCGACGTCGATCTTCGCGGCGCCGAGACGGCGGGTGAATCCGCTTGCATTGCAGCTCGGATTGCGAATCGAGTTCTGAACTGAGGACGAGAAACAACAGACACAAAGGAACCGCTTTGACACGGAGACACGGAGGTTCACACGGAGGTTCACACGGATTTCAATGAAAGAAACGGGGTTACACGAAAACGTTTGGCGAGACAGGCCTTCCTTTTTGTTTGTTAAACGATGAACAACTTTCGAGTGGTATTGTTTCTCGCAGTTCCAAACAAATAGATGCAGACCCGATATTTGCGGAGGGCTTCGGCATGCATGAGATCCTTCCGTGCGCCTCCGTGCCTCCGTGGCTCCGTGTCAAAGCCTTTCTTGAACTTGGCCTTTTCGACTAACCTCGTTTCAGTATCTCCCGGCTCAACAAAAACTCGACAGTCTCAGTAATATCGGCATGGTAAACGGGTTGACCCCCCGCTTACCGAGTCGTACCCTAATCGCGTCCCCCGCACCCACAGATCAATGCCAACGAATCGTCGCGACTTCGTCAAAGCATCGGCCGCACTCGCCGCCATAACAGGCGCGCGCGCAGCGTTCGGTCAGCCGGCCACCGGCTATCTCCCCAACCCGTCATCCGACTCGATCGTCGATGACCTTGCCCTCGAAGCACTAAACGCTGCCCAGGCAGCCGGTGCTTCCTATGCAGATGCGCGCATCGGCCGATATCGACGCCAGTCCGTCTCCACTCGCGAGCGACAGGTCACCGGAGTGAACGACACCGAGTCATATGGTATAGGTGTCCGTGCACTCGTTCAGGGCTCATGGGGATTTGCTTCGACGAGCACGATGACGAAAGACGGAATCACGAAGGCGGCAAAGGAAGCGGTGCTCCTCGCAAAGGCAGCCCGCACCGCTCAGCGGCGACCGGTCGTGCTCGCCCCAGTCGCCGCAGTCAAAGGGACGTGGCGCACACCGATCACCCGCGATCCGATCGATGTTCCAATCGAGGAAAAAGTTGCGCTGCTTCTCGCGGCCAACGAGGCTGCGCTGAAGGTTCCGAAAGTTCGTTTCGTGAATTCGGGATTTCAGCTCCTCCGCGAAGAGAAGACTCTTGCCACGACCGACGGTACCCTCGTCACTCAAACCTACGTTCGTGTCGGCCCGCAATTCTCGGCGACAGCAATCAGCGATGGAGATTTTCAGTCGTACACCGAGGAGCTCGCTCCGCGAGGGTCAGGCTGGGAATACATCGAATCTCTCAACATGCCCGGCAATGCCGAGCGCTGGGCTTCGCTCGCGGCAGAAAAGCTGAGCGCGAAATCGGTTGAAGTCGGGCGCTACGATCTCATTCTCGACCCGACCAACCTCTGGCTCACGATCCACGAATCGATCGGTCATCCGACGGAGCTCGACCGCGCGATGGGATACGAAGCGAACTTTGCTGGAACTTCGTTCGTGGCGCCGCCGGAGAAGTACATCGGCAAATTCCGCTACGGTCGCGACTTCATGAACGTTCAGGGCGACCGCACCCAGGAGAATTCGCTCTCGCGCACGATGTGGGACGATGAAGGCGTGCCCGCAGACAAGTGGCACATCATCAAGAACGGAATGTTCAACGACTACCAGACGACGCGCGAACAAGCGGCGTGGATCTCCAAACTTACCGGCGTGACCAAATCCCATGGATGCTCATTCGCCGATTCATGGTCGAGCGTTCAGTTCCAGCGAATGCCGAACGTCTCGCTGCTCCCGGGCGACAAGGACATCGGGCTCGATGATATCGTCGCGGCTACCGATCGCGGCATCGTCGTCAAGAATCGAGGATCGTGGTCCATCGATCACCAGCGTTTCAACTTCCAATTCTCTGGCCAGGTCTTCTATGAAGTGAAGGGCGGCAAGATCACCGGAATGTTGAAGGACGTCGCTTATCAAAGCCGCACACCCGATTTCTGGAACAGCATGGACATGATCGGCGGGCAGAAGAGCTACTGGCTCGGCGGATCATTCGGCGACGGCAAGGGTGAGCCGGCGCAGTCGAACTCGGTGAGTCATGGATGTGTGCCCGCACGATTCCTTCAGGTCAACATCGTCAACACGGGGAGAACAGCATGAGGCCCCGCTCACTTTTCAACGCGACCGCCGCGGCGGAGAATCTTCTTTCGTCCGAACAGGCGAAGGCGCTTGGCGATCGCATTCTCGGAATGGCGAAAGCTGATGCAACGCGAGTCACGATCGACAGCGGTTGGAGCGGCAACACTCGCTTCGCCGGCGGAGAGATCACCACGTCGGGCGAGAGCACCGATGCGAACATTACCGTCTTCAGCACGGTTGGAAAACGTCGCGCTTCTGCAACGACCAACGTGCTCGAGGACGGATCGCTTCGTCGAATAGTCGATCTCGCTGAAAGACTCGCGAAGCTGTCGCCGGAGGATCCGGAGATCATGCCCGATCTCACAACGCAGAGCTATTCGCCGGTGCGCGGCTTCATCGACGCCACCGCAAATCTCGGAGGGGAGGCGCGAGCGACGGCCGCAAAGAAAGTCATCGAGCGCGCTTCCGAAACGGGAAAGGCAGCGGGAGATGTTTTCGTCGCGGGGTACCTCGAGGCAAATGCGGGTGCTCGCGCGATCGTCAACAGCAGCGGACTCTTCGCGTACCATCGCTCAACCGATGCGAATCTCTCAGCGACGGTAAGAACTCCCGATGGAACGGGATCGGGATGGGCATCTGCGGGCGCGCGCAGCTGGACCGCGATTGATCCGGCGGCGCTTGGCGTTCGCGCGGCGCAGAAAGCGGTTGCTTCGCGTAACCCGACAGCGATCGAGCCTGGCATGTACACCGTGGTCCTCGAGCCTCAGGCGGTCGCTGACCTTGTGCCGCTTCTGGGCGGTGCATTCAACGCGCGTTCAGCCGATGAGGGACGCAGCCCATTCTCGAAGAAAGGCGGCGGCACCAAGCTCGGCGACAAAATCGCCGATGAGCGCGTGACGATCTATTCGGATCCGACAGATGCGGAGCTGCTTGCCGCTCCGTTCGATGGTGAAGGACTTCCTGTCCAGCGGCGTGTGTGGATCGAAAACGGGGTTCTCAAGAATCTGACATACTCGAGATTCTGGGCGCAGAAGCAAAACGTGCAGCCGACCGGTGGCGGTGGTGGATTTGGTGGCGGCGGGTTTCCCGGCGGTATCAAGATGAAGGGCGGAACCAAGTCACTCGATGAGATCATCGCTGGAACGCAGCGGGGAATTCTCGTCACGCACTTTTTCTACATTCGCGCGCTCGATCAGCGGACTGTGATGCTCACCGGCCTTACTCGCGACGGAACGTTCCTGATCGAGAATGGCAAGGTCACGAAGAGCCTCAAGAACTTCCGCTGGAACGAGAGCCCGCTCTTCATGTTGAACAAGATTGAAGACATCGGTCGTGCGGAGCC
>JBDTNA010000109.1:0-9089 GCA_039933985.1 Gemmatimonadales bacterium
CCGCAATCCTTTGCCGTGTGTCCGCGGTCCGCAATAATCCTCGATCATCGATTGTGGTGAGTCCTGGTTCCTCAAGGGTCCTGAGTTCTAAGTCCTCTTTTCCAATGAACGTTGCCCAAACCTTTCCGTAAACCGCCAGCCGGCAGATCTCCTTCGCTCTTCACGCCGCCTGCGTCGGCGCAGCCTCTGGCTGCACGCATGCGTCCAGCAGACCTGGATGAGGTTGTTGGCCAGCCGCATCTCGTCGGAAAAGGAAAACCACTTCAGGACGCCATAGAAAAAGGCGCGATCGGATCGATGGTTTTCTGGGGCCCGCCGGGATCAGGCAAGACGACAATAGGACGATTGATCGCGCGCTACACCGATCGCGAATTCGTCCCGTTTTCAGCGGTGACCGAAGGCCTTCCGCGAATTCGCGAGATCATCGCTGCAGCGGAAGAACGACTAGAGCTCGGGCGTCAGACGATTCTTTTCGTCGACGAGATTCACCGCTTCAACAAGGCACAGCAGGATGCATTTCTGCCGCACGTTGAAAGCGGAACCATTTCGCTCATCGGCGCGACAACTGAGAATCCTTCGTTCGAGATGAACGGCGCACTGCTGTCGCGGATGCGGGTATTCGTGCTCGAGCCGATCTCTCCGGACGATCTTCGGCAGCTCGTCATTCGCGCGCTGACCGACAAGGAGCGCGGGCTCGGCGATCTCGGCCTCGAAGCCGACGACAATGCGATCGAGCTCATCGTCGTCGAATCCGACGGTGATGCGCGCCGTGCCTTGACGGTTCTCGAAGCTGCGTCGATTCACGCGGGTAAGGGAGGGCGAATCACTGCAGCAGTCGCACGCGATGCCATGCAGAAACGTTTCGCGCATCACGACAAGAGCGGCGAGACTCACTTCAACATGTTGTCGGCGCTGCACAAATCACTTCGTGGCAGCGATCCAAACGGCGCGCTCTACTGGATGGCGAGAATGATCGAAGGCGGTGAAGATCCGATGACGATCTTCCGGCGGTCGATCGCGATGGCCGCTGAGGATATTGGTCTCTCGGATCCGAATGCGCTTCAGATCGCGGTCGCCGCGCGCGATGCGTATCACATGCTCGGCCCGCCGGAAGGCTATCTGCCACTCGCGGAGATGATCATCTATCTCGCGACTGCGCCGAAATCGAATTCATCGTATCGGGCGTTGACTGCCGCGATGGAAGCCGCGAGAGCCACGCCTGCGGCGCCAGTTCCGATGCACATACGCAACGCTCCGACACGGTTGATGAAGGAACTGGGGTACAACGAGGGGTACCAGTACGCGCACGGGGTTCCGGAGGCTTACATCCCGCAAGAGTATCTGCCCGATGAGCTGCGCGGGACGGAGTTTTACGAGCCGGGCCCTTTTGGGTTCGAGAAGGAAATCGCCAGGAGGCTTGCCTGGTGGAAGAAGTTGGCTGCCGGCGAAACCGGGGACGGTACCACAAATGCAAAGGCGAGCGATTAGCTGTTTGCAACCCCAGTTCGCCAGCTGTTAGCGAAGGACTGAACCAGCGGGCAGCGGGTAGCGGGTAGGTACGGGCAGCGGGTAGCGGGTAGCGGGCAGCGGGTAGCGGGTAGCGGGCAGCGGGTAGCGGGTAGCGGGTAGCGGGTAGCGGGTACCGGATAGTCGTAGCTGTTTGCTGTTGGCCACAACAAAAAAACGGAGAAAACTTTCAATGAATAGACGAACATTTGCTGCAGCGTTCGCGACGGTAGTAATCGCGGGCTGCGCCAGTCTCGGACTCGGCGGATTCAGGGAGCCGCTCGTCCGCTTCAACGATGCGAAGATTCGCGGACTCGGATTGAGCGGCGGCGCAGTCGACGTAGTCCTGAGTGTCTACAATCCGAACGGATTCAACCTCAATGCGACGCGGCTCACATACAAGCTGATGGTCGAGGGCAACCAGCTCGGCGAAGGCCAGCTGCGCGATGCGTTTCGGGTGCAGAGCAAGGACTCGACGTTCGTGACCATCCCCGTGAATTTCACGTACGCGGGACTGGGAGCGGCCGGACGCCAGCTGCTTCAGCAGGGCAGCATAAACTATCGAGTGCTTGGCGACTTCACTGTGGACACCCCTGTGGGTAGCTTCACTCGTCCCTACGATCAGCAGGGTCGATTCTCGAGCTTCGGGACCACAACTCAAAGCAGGTAGCAGGAAACGCCAAGAGAAATAATCGAGCTGACGCCTCCGGTCGAGCGAGCATTCCTCGTCGGGGCGCAGCTCAAGCGGCCCTCGAGCCGCAATGATGGGAATTCGCTTACCGCGGGCGGCAGCGCCGGCACTCCCCGCGGTCAGACAATGTCTGAGCACCTCGATGAGCTGGCCGAGCTCGTCGATACCGCCGGCGGAACTGTTGTGGGTCAGCTCACGCAGCAGATCGATCGCCCCAATCCCGCGACCTATCTCGGCAAGGGAAAGATCGAAGAGCTGACACAGCGCATCGCGGATACCGAGGCCACGCTCATCGTGTTCGATGATGAGCTGACTCCCGCGCAGGGAAAGAACATCGAGGATGCGACCGGCAAGCGCGTGATGGATCGCGCCGAGCTGATCCTCGACATCTTTGCGACGCGCGCGCGATCGTCCGAAGCGAAAATGCAGGTCGAGCTCGCCCAGCTCGAGTACATGCTTCCGCGGCTCATGCGCATGTGGAGCCACCTCGAAAAATTCCGTGGTGGCATCGGCGTGCGAGGTCCTGGCGAAACGCAGCTCGAGACTGACCGGCGACTCATCAACAAGCGAATCGGTCTCCTCAAGCAGAGATTGACCGAAGTTCAGAAATCGCGCGAGATCAGGCGCACATCGCGAAAGGGACAATTCCGCGCATCTCTCGTGGGGTACACGAATGCGGGGAAATCTTCGATCCTTCGTGCTCTTTCAGGTTCGGACTCAGTGTTCGTCGAGGACCGGCTGTTTGCGACACTTGACCCGCTGACGAGGGAAATCTACCTGGCCGACAATACGTCTGTGCTTCTCACGGATACTGTCGGGTTCATTCGAAAGCTGCCGCACGATCTGGTGGCGTCGTTCCGCGCGACGCTCGAGGAAGTTGTCGAGGCGGACTTGTTGCTGCATGTTATCGACATCAGTCATCCGACCTGGGAAGAGCAGCGCACCGTGGTCAATCAGGTGCTTTCGGAGATTGGGGCAAGGGATGCGCAGGTGCTTTACGTGTTCAACAAGATCGATCGACTGGCTCACGATGCCCTGATTCCGCTGGAGACGCGGATACAGAACCTCGTACCCGGTTCTGTTTTCGTCTCAGCAATGAACGATGAGGGGCTGGAGCCTCTCAAGCGGGCACTTTTGTCATATGCTCGCAACAGGCGGCCCCTGAGCGAAATCAGGTTACCTCTTAGTGACGGAAAAATGCTGGCGGAGATTCACCGCGAAGCCGAAGTTCTGGAGCAGCGACACGAAGGCGACGAATTGGTGCTTATGGCTCGGGTAGATGAGGCCCTGGCGGGCCGCCTGAGGCAGGGTGGCGCAGCAATAAAAGGGACCCAATAGATCCGGGCAAGAGAAAAAGGGAAAGAAAGAGCCTTCGTGATTGCGCTGCACCCCTTGAAAAGCTAAGATAGACGGCCTTATGCAAGTCGATTTCCCCACCTGATGACCACGATTTTCTGGCTGATTAACGCCTTAGCGCTTGCTATCGGTCTGGCGCTTTTTCTGACGCCACTGGTGGTTCGTAGTGCGCACGGTCTCGAGCTCTACGACTCGCCCGACGAAGACAGGCGCCTGCACGACATCCCGGTGCCCCGCCTCGGGGGCGTGGCGGTCTACCTGGTCGCCGCGGCTGTCTCGTGCTTCATCTTCATCCGCACGGTCCCGATTTTCATCGACTCCGGTCTGACCGGAGATCACGAAATCCGAATTCTGGCTGGCGCATTCATCGGCTCGGCCTTGCTGTTCCTCGTTGGGCTCGTCGATGACATTCGCGGAATGTCTCCAGCGGCGAAGGCGGTTGGACAGTTCATTGCCGCCGGGATTGTCTGGTATTTCGGGCTGAGACTGCCCACGGTCGCGCTCGGTTACGGGCAGGGCGTTCACACGGGATTTCTCGAGTTTCCGCTGCTGATGATCTGGATCGTCGGCGTGACGAACGCATTCAATTTCATTGACGGTCTGAACGGACTCGCTGGTGGCATAGCAGTGGTGGCCTGCGCGGCGATCATCGTCGTCTCGGCCGCATTGGGCAACGCGTGGATTGTTCTGCCCACGGTAGCGATCGCTGGTGCGCTGCTTGGTTTCCTTCCCTACAATTTCCCGAAGGGAAGAATATTTCTTGGCGATGCGGGAAGTATGAGCATCGGATTTCTGCTCGCGGTTCTTTCGGTCGCGGGATCGGCCAACACGTCCGGTGCTGTCCTCGTCGTCGTTCCACTTCTCGCCGTTTTCGTTCCGCTGCTCGACGGTGCGCTCGCGATCGTTCGTCGCTGGCTCAGAAACGTTCCGCTTTCGGGCGCCGATGCACGGCACATTCACCACCGCTTACTCGCGCTCGGAGTTTCGCGCGAGCGCACCGCCATGCTTCTGTGGGGGCTCGCCGCTGGAATGGCGGGCTTCGGTCTGCTCATCGCGCTCACCGCGCCGTTTGTTGCCGCGTCTGTAGCTATTCTCGGTCTCGTAGGAGTTTCGGTCCTCATCATTTACGGAACCAATCTCCTCTCGTATCACGAGCTGATGGTCGCCGGAGAAGTCCTCGTGTCGGGTCCGTCGAGAGCGCGGCGCGTCATAAGCGACCAGATTCGGGCGATGGATCTCGCTGTCCAGCTGCAGCGCTCCAGGACCGTCGGCGATGTGTCAGAGACCCTGTCCGACGCAGCCGTTTCATTCGGGTTCCTTGGAATGGAGCTGACTGGCGAAGAGCTCACGCTCGACCGCATTGCAGACCATATCCTGTCCGCCAACTGGGCGTGGAAGCTCGACTATCCGATTCGAATGACGGGCGATGGCAAATCAAGCAACTACGTGCTCAGCATCTGGTGCAGCCCTGAGCAGAGCGCGCGGCCCTATGGGGCCGAGCGCGTCGCGCGGGTGATCGGTCCTGCTCTCCAGCGGTGGTTCGAAGCTCGGGCACGGGGCGGCGCGATCCAGACGCCCGCTCATGCAACGCTGTCAGCGTCTCTCGCAAAGAGACGACGCCTCCGAATCACCTGAGAGCAGCGCGTCGATCGGGCGCGGGTGCCCTATCGGGTCAACAGGTTGATCAGTCCGATTGCGACCGAAATCGTGCCGGTGAGCGGCGCAATGTACTGCCACGCCGACTGACGCTTCCGTCCGACGAGAATCTGGTCGTTCGACCGGATTTGCAGCAAACCAGCTTCGGAGTCTGGCCTGCTGATATCCATCTTGATCGTTTGGCGATCGCGAATGACTTTCACGTCAGAAAAGTTTCCGCGTTCGGTCGCGCCGCCGGCGAACGCGATTGCCTGTGCAATCGTCAGCTCCGGCGGAACCGAGTAGATGTTGGGCGACCGCACTTCGCCGCCGATGATGATCTTCACGAGCGGCTGAATCACGAACTGCGGATTCGTTTCGAACCTTGTGAGAAAGGTGCGAAGCCGGTCTTCGACGACACTCATCGGAACTCCGGTAACGGGAACTTCCCTGTACAGGGGATGAATCAGCGTGCCGTTCGCGGCCACCGGAAAGTCGCCGCTGAACTCGGGCTTTCTCCAGACGATGATTCTGACCTGGTCACCCGGGTTCAGGTACTGTCCGGCGCCCAGTACTCCGACGGTAGCCGGGGTTGGCGGCGGGGGCACCGGCGTCTGAGCGTTAGCCGTGCTGAAAGTCATCGCCGCGGCCAGACCGCAGAGCGCGTGAGTCAGAATCTTCATCAATGTTTGGTTGGTGAGTGTATCGCTGAGGGGACCGCGGCCGAGGCCGCGACGGTCAACTTAGCGGGGTGACACAATATCGTCCAGCAATGCAGACGCGCTGCGCGAGATCATCCTGCGAGTGAAAGCGGACTGCGATTGTCCGCGCCAGCGGATTCCGGAACATAAGCGATATCGTTTTGTTCGGCCCATCGAAGCAGAGTGTACAGCGCCCACGGCCGGCTCCAGTTGACGCCGCCCTTGCGACCGCGGAAGGCATCCCAGACAAGCTTGACCTCGCTCGACCTGAGGCCGAGCCGCTCCGCCCGGCCGCTATCGAGAACGGAATTCACTTCAGTGGACAGCTCGCTCCGCATCCAGGCCTCAAACGGAAGAGTAAATCCCCGTTTAGGTCCGCGAATGGTTTCTGGTGAAAGAAGATCGCGGACGGCGTCGACCAGAATGGCCTTGTTCGAAGACGGGCGAGGCTGCTCGATTGCCGCGGCCTCCCGCGCAATCTCAGTCACTTTCTGATCGATCAGCGGAACGCGCAGCTCGAGCGCATGGGCCATGCTGAAAACGTCGCTGTCTCTGAGCAGCGTGTTGCGCATGTATCCCGTAAGCTCGTAAAAGGAGACCTGCTGCATTTCCGTCAACCCGCGCAGGCTCATTTCCGCCGCTTCAGGCATCGCGACTGAGCTTCCGGACTTTGACGTCATCAGACGGTCGATCTGCGAGCCGGAGAACAGCGTGCGGGACGCCTCATAAGCCGCGTGCGGTGCGGTTTCGCTTTTCAGCATGTCCCGGATTCGCGACAACCTCGCGTCAGTAAAAGGATTCAAGCCGGCTGCGCCAACGTCGCGAAGCGTTTCTGGCAGCTTCCAGAACGGTGCGAGGTAGCGAGCGCGATTGAATGACGGGTATCCGCCAAAGAGCTCGTCTCCACCGAGACCCGACATCACGACCTTCAGTCCGAACGAGCGAACAGCTCGGCTGACGATGAACGTGTTCAGTCCATCGAGTGATGGTTGATCCATCGCGCTGAAAACGTCGGGCAGTGCATTGAGCAGATCCGAGCCGGAGAGATGGATCTCGTGATGCTCGGTTCCGAATCGCTTGGCCGCATCGCGGGCGAGGGCAGCCTCGCTGAATTCCAATTCATCGAAAACGACAGTAAAGCTTTCAATCGGCTTAGCGGATACTTCGCTGGCGAGTCCGGCAACTGCTGAAGAATCGATTCCTCCAGAGAGGAAAACCGCAACGGGTACGTCGGCAACCAGGTGGTGTTGGACGGAGTCGCGCAGGGTAGCGCGCAGTCGTGGCACGAGGGTCCGAGGATCGTTGTCGGCGGCGGAAGCCGGCGGATAGGCGGTGGCGAATCGCGACTGCCCCACAACGCGGTAGCGATCGCCGTCGCGCGCCACTTCGAGAACGCAGCCGGGCGGAACGGCCCTCACTCCTTCGATGATCGTCAGCGGCTCGGCGACCGATCCCGTTGCGAGATACGATTGCACGGCCTCGTGGCACAGCTCACGCGGAATGCGACCGCTGCTGAGAAGCGAGCGTATCTCGCTCGAAAACAGGACCTCGCCGTCGCGCTCCGCATAGTAGAGCGGCTTGATTCCAAACCTGTCGCGAATGAGGTAGCCCCGGTCTTGCTCTACATCAAACAGGGACATCGCGAACATGCCGCGAAGCCTCTCCAGAAACGCTATCCCTTGCCGCTGCCATCCAAGAAGAACGACTTCAGTGTCGCATACGCTCTTGAATCTCATGCCCTCGCTTTCCAGATCCCGCCGCAGCTCGGCGAAATTGTATATCTCGCCGTTATACGTGAGGCATGTGCGGTTGCCGGGGGAGAACATCGGCTGGTGCCCGTCACGCGACAGGTCGAGGATGGCCAGCCGCCGGTGTCCAAACGCTCCGGCCGTCACGCCATTTGCGGTCGCGAGCGGAGCTATCCCTGCATCATCGGGTCCCCGATGGCGGATGGCATCGGTCATCGAAGCCGCAACGGCACCTGACGGCCGGGCTGAAAATACTCCAGTAATCCCACACATTGACTTGCGATTTCCTCCAGGAGCGTCACCGGCGGCCGACACTGAATATAGCCGGGAATGGGGCAACGGCTTCACCTCTGCATGTGTCGGCAATAGCTTGGTGCCTTGATGCTAGACTTCCATAATCACCTCATGCCGGGCGTCGATGACGGCGCCGGAACGATCGAAGAGTCGCGTGACGGGCTCAAGACGATGATCGACAATGGAATAACCGGCATCATCACCACGCCCCACCTGGCTGCATCGCAGATCGAAACGGGAGGCGCTCGACGGTACCTCGAGGTGGTTGCCGAGGCGTGGGATTCGCTGACAGCTGTCGCCGAAAAGGAGTTTCCGAAGCTCAAGCTCGCGCGCGGATTCGAGGTGATGCTCGACACTCCACACCCCAGGCTGGACGACCCCTTGTTTCGCCTTGCGGGGACTCAGTTTGCATTGGTCGAGTTCCCGTTCATGAGCATTCCGCCGAACAGCACCTATGCGTTGCGCGCGCTGCGCGACGGCGGATGGATTCCGATCATCGCGCACCCCGAGCGGTACGCGAACATGGAATCGAACATGTTGCTGATCGACGAATGGAAAGACGCGGGAGCGTATCTCCAGATCAACGCTGGCTCGCTCGTCGGGACCTATGGGGCGAGACCGAGAAAGATCGTCTTTGACATCCTGAGCGCGGGGCAGGCCGAATACATCTGCAGCGACTACCACGCGCGCGGCCGGTGCATGATACGCTCAGGAACCGACGAGATGAAAAAGCGCGGATTGTCCGAACAGCTCTCGACGATGGTCCTGAACGCCAAGAAGATAATTCGTGGCGAGCGGCCGGCTGCTGTTGCGGGTGCGGAGATCGATACCAAACCGGCCTGGAAGAAAGTTCTCCCCTGGTCCTAGCGCGCCTCGCGCCTGATGATGGTGTTGTTGACGACGATGACATCCATCCGCGTGCGAAGGAAACAGTCCAAAGCCTGCTCCGGTGTGTCGACGATCGGCTCGTTCTCGTTGAAGCTCGTGTTGAGCAAAACGGGGACCCCCGTCAGGATCTCGAATTCCTTGATGAGGCGATAGTATCGCGGATTGGTGCGCTGGCTGACTGTCTGCAGGCGGCCACTTCCATCGGCGTGCGTGATGGCGGGGAGAATTGCGCGCTTGTCTTCGCGCACCGGATAGACCTGCTGCATGAAC
>JBDTNA010000110.1:0-9071 GCA_039933985.1 Gemmatimonadales bacterium
AACGCTCGTCACCGGAAGCTGCTTGCCGAGCGGACCCTCCATCGCCTTCACGATAGCGAGCGCCGTTCCTGACGGGGCGTCCTTCTTTGCCGAATGATGAGTCTCCACCATTGCTGCAGAAAAATCCGTTTTACTCATGATCGCCGCAGCCTGTCTCGCCAGCTCCACGAACAGCGTGACGCCAACCGAGAAATTCGGAGCCCAAAGAAGCGAGGCATCCTCCTCCTTCACTGCTTCGGAAATCACCGGAAGCGCGTCGTACCAGCCGGTGGTTCCAACGACGACAGGCACCCCTTCATGAATGCATGCGAGGATATTCGGAACGGCTGACGACGGTTCCGTGAACTCGATTGCGACATCAGGGTCGCCGAGCGCGCGCCGCGTAATTCCGACTCCGTCGCGATTGTGTTCCTGGTCGAGCATGGCGGTCAAGTGCCATCCGCGCTCCTGAACCATCTGCGCGATTGTGCGGCCCATCTTGCCGTCGCCGATGATCGCAATCGCTGGTGGGTTCACTTAGGGCCGCTCCCGAAAAATTCGTCGTGCAGACGCCGCATTGCCGGCTGAACGCTGTCATCGCTGACAATCACGGTGAGGTTAATGCCGGTGGCGCTTAGTGACATCATGTGAATCTTGACGTCGCCCATGGCCATGAGCGCGCGCCCCATTGCTCCACCCGCATCGCAGATCCCCGCCCCGACGATCGCGATGATTCCGCGGTTCCGCTCGATCGACACATCTCCAAGGTCCCGGAGGTCGACGACGAGTGCATCGAGCCGCGACGGATCATCGATTGTGACGGAGACGGATACCTCGGACGTTGCGACGACGTCGACCGATGTCTCATGCCTCTCGAAGATCTCGAACACTTTTCTCAAAAATCCGTGCGCAAGCAGCATTCTGGCGGCAGTCACCTTTATGACCGTCACGTCATTCTTGCCGGCAATCGCGCTGACCGGGCGATGCGGCGCGTCGAAGGTGATGCGAGTGCCCTTCCCCTCGGGATTCCGCGAGTTGTACACAAAAACCGGGATCCCGAGACGCACCGCCGGAGCAATGGTATTTGGATGCAGAACCTTCGCGCCGAACGACGCGAGCTCGGAGGCTTCGTCGAACCGTATCTGTTCGATCAGCAGCGAGCCGTCGACAACACGGGGATCAGCTGTGAGCATGCCATCGACGTCAGTCCAGATCTCGATCGCCTCGGCATTCAACGCCGCACCAACCAGGGACGCGCTGTAGTCAGACCCGCCGCGCCCGAGCGTCGTTGTTATTCCACCACTCGTTGCGCCGACGAATCCGCCCATGACGGGCACCTTTCCGTTCTGCACCAGCGGCTGAAGCACCTCCCGCGACCGCTCGGCAATGATTTCCGTCTGCGGTTCAGCCGACATGAAATGATCGTCGGTGATCATCACCTCACGAGCATCGACATACTCGGCCGGAATTCCAATGCGAGTGAAATAGGCCGAGACGAGATTCGCGGAAAGCTGTTCGCCATAAGACGCCAGCGCGTCGAGCGAGCGCGGGGTAGCGTGTCCAAGCGTCGAAAGCGCTTCTGCCAGATGCGCGAGCTCGTCGAACATCGCGCTCAGGTCGCCGGCGATCTCGTCGTGAGCGTCGGTGCCGCCGAGAAGCGCTTCGCATTGCTGGAGATGCCGGTCGCGGAGTGTCTCAACGCCGCGAAGTGCGCCTATGAGATGTCCCTTGGCAGACTGTTCACCCACCGCAAGCAACGCGTTGGTCGCGCCGCCGAGTGCGGATACGACAACGATCGGATCGCGCGGAAGCCGGCCCTTCACGATCTCAGCAGTTCGCTGGATCGCGGCGGCATCACCTACGGAAGTGCCACCGAATTTGACGACGATCACGCGGTGCCGAGTCGTCCCGTTGCTGCGAGAAGCTCCGCGTTGAGCACGGAGCCACCTGCCGCACCGCGAATCGTGTTGTGTCCCATCGCAACCATCCGAATGTCGAGTATCGGATCGGGTCGTACTCGACCAACGGTAACCGTCATGCCCGCTCCATCGTTGACATCGCGTCGCGGCTGCGGCCTGTTCACCTCATCGGTAACGTACAGCGGATACTCGGGCCGGCTCGGCAGCTCCCAGGTCGATTTGTCGCCCTTCCACGCACGGAGCACTTCGCGAGCTTCATCCGCCGTCGCTTTGTTGTGAAACGACGCCGTAATGCAAACGGTGTGACCGTGCTCGACCGCAACGCGATTCGTCTGCGAGCTCACCTTCATGTCAGCCATCTCGACTGCGCCGTTCCTGTACTTGCCGAGAAGCTTGAGCATCTCGCGCTCGAGCTTCGGCTCTTCGTCGGCGATATAAGGAATGACATTCCCGAGAATGTCGAGCGAAGGCACGCCCGGATATCCGGCGCCCGAGACCGCCTGCATCGTCGTCATGAAGAGCTGGTCGATTCCAAAGCGTTCCTGAAGCGGCGCAAGCGCGACTGCCGCCACCGTGGCGGCGCAGTTTGCGTTGGTAACGATCGCTCCTTTCCATCCCCGCTCGCGACGCTGCCTTTCGATCAGCTCCAGGTGATTTGCGTTCACTTCAGGAATCACGAGCGGCACGTCGTCGTCCATTCTGAAATTCTTCGCGTTGCTCAGCACAAACTTTCCGGCTTTGGCGAACGCGAGCTCCACGTCGCCCGCAACTGATGAGTCGAGAGCTGAAAACGCAATGGGGGATGAGATGCATGATGGATCGACCGCCTTGACCGTCATTCCGCGAACGGATTCCGGCATCTCACCCTCGAGCCAGCGGGCGGCTTCGAAGTATTTCTTCCCCTCGCTTCGTTCCGATGCCGCAACCTCCGCGACCTCGAACCATGGATGATTCGCGAGCAGGCGAATGAACGTCTGACCGACTGCACCAGTTGCGCCGAGAATTGCGACCGGCCAACGCTTTCCGTTGTTCATCGTCACGAGGCGAGAAGCTGTCGCGCTATGCGCTCGTAAGAATCGACGCTGGCGCGCAGCTCGTTCAGGTCGATGAATTCATCCGGCGTGTGCGCGACGTGAATCGAGCCCGGACCAAACAGGAGCGGTGTTCCCCAGCGGGGTAGAAGCGGGATATCCGAAGTGTAGGCGACGGGTGCGACTTCGAATCCCTCAACCGTATGAAATCTTTGCGACGGAATGTGTGAGCCGAATTCCACCTCGGCTTTTCCCTTTGCCCAGCTGCGAATGATGTTCTTCATCGGCTCGACGTCCCCGACGAGCCTGATCATCATCTCGGCTTCTGCATGGGCGGGGATGATGTTCGCACCTGTTCCGCCGCGAATCAGTCCAACGTTCACCGTCGTGTCGCCGAGCTCGGGGTCTGAAGGGAGTTTGAGATCCTTGAGCGTTGGAAGAAGTGCAAGCATCGGCTCGATCGCCGATTCACCAAGATGCGGATAGGCCGAGTGCGCCTCGCGTCCTTTGGTTCGAACAATCACTCGCAGCGATCCCTTCGCGCCGATCGCAAGTTTGCTCTCGGTCGGCTCACCGTTCACCAGGAAGCGGCTCGTCGCTGAAAGATTGTTGGCGGCACGCGCTCCGTCCGAACCCTGCTCTTCTCCGACGACGAAAAGCAGATCGATTCGCTCCTCGCCCGACTTGACGAGCCGTTCCGCGGCGGCAAGCATCGCAGCCGCAATTCCCTTTGCGTCGCTCGAGCCACGACCGAAAAGCTTGTCGCCTGAAATCCGCGGGGCGATGTGTGGAGGAACCGTGTCGAGGTGAGTCGAAAACGTGACTCCACCGCCCTTTCGCGACGCCCAGACGTTGCCCCGTCCCTTGGAAACTTGCTGAACGGTGACGTTCCAGCCTCTCGCGACGAGCCAGCGGGATACGAAATCGACAACGGCCTTTTCGCTTCCGGAAAGCGACGGTATCGAGAGAAGCTCGGCCGCGAGAGCAACGACGTCAGTCATGCGGTGAAGTTAGTGCAAGTGGGCTAACCTTGCGATTTCGCGGTTTAAAAAAAACGTGCTCTTAGCTTTTGGCAGCACCAGCTCAAAGCTGTTTAGCAGTTTTGTTCAATCGCTAACAGGCTGTGAGCTGGTGCTGCTAATCGCTAACAGCACGCTTCGATTTTGTTCAATCCGTTACGCGCCTGCGGTGGGCGATTCGAGCCCAAGCTCCGGCGAGGCCGGATCAACACCACGAACATTCTCGATGAACATCATCTGAACGAGCCGGTTCGCTTCACGGTTGTATTCGTCGTGATGCCGCTCGCCGACCTCGCCAATCTGAGCCAGCTGCGGATTGCTCAACGCGCGTCCCGCGTCACGAAACGTCTTGAACGTGTCCTCGGCTTGACGTGACATGATGATGTCGCCAACCAGGCGAAGGAAATCGCTCTCACGCGCTGCGTCAGCCAGATCGCGCGCCTTGCCGAGCATTGCGCCGAGGATGTTCTTCCCGGTTCCCATCTCGGCACCAAGAGTGGTCTGGTACTCTTCGAGCATGCGCTGATGCTCACGCACGCGCGGAATGTGTCTGCTGCAGAGATCGCGGAAGCGGCTGTCGTCCGCCTGCTGCTCGTGATCCTCGAGAGCGGTGACGAACGTCCGATGCTGCATCACCGCGTTGTTTACCTGACTCTTGAGAAAATCGATGCCTCGATCCATTGATGACTCGCTCCGTTGAGATTCTGGACTCCGCGACTGATGCGGATCTCCCTCTCAAGAGGCACAACGCGGGCCAAAAAAAACCGGCCACCGCGTTAGCGATGGCCGGTTGAATGTTCAGGTTGCAGCCGCGGCGTTGGCGGTGGCGGTGGCGGCGGTCGATTCCTCGGCCGGCGCCGGAACTCGCACCGGTCGCTGCCATGTAGGCCGCTGATGAACAGGCCGCGCCTTGATCGCCAGCACTTCGGCATAGTACGCGATGACGCGCTTCTTTACCGACTGCTTGGTGTCCGTGGAAAGCGCCTCGAACGGGGCGTATCGTGTGCTGTCAGAGTTATCCAGACGGAACCACCACCATGGCGGCATTCCGGCGTGCCGGGGTGCCTCGACGGTGCAGAAAAACGTGCGTCCGTTATCCTCGAAATCGAAATCCGTGATCACTTTGCCCCTTGAACGTATGAATCAATCTAGCCAATTGCGCAGGGAAACGCCGGATTTTCGCGTATATGTGATATTGTTCAGCTCGACCGCACCACAATCACGGTGACGTTGTCGGTTCCGCCGCCCAGCAGCGCTTCCTGAACCATCGTGCGCGCCATCGCCTCGGCGCTCGCCTTTTCACCAAGAATCGCACCGATCCGTTCGTCGCTGACGTGCTTGACTAGTCCATCCGTGCACAGCATCAGACTGTCGCCAGGATCGAGGTCGACCAGACCAACCACCGGTTCCATCTGCGGGCCGCCAACTGCACTCGTGAGCGTTGCGCCTGGACGCGATTTCGCGGCCTGATCCTCGGTCCATGCACCCAGCGTGACCATGTATTCGCCGAACGTCTGGTCCTGAGTGAGCTGCTGAAGGCGATTGCCGCGGCGCACATACGCTCTCGAGTCACCGACCTGGATGAAATACGCGCGCGGCCAGATGAGCATGACCATGGTGAGCGTTGTCGCCGGGGCCTGCGTGGTGAATCCCTGCGAAGCCGCGAGTGCTTCGTGGACGCGCCGGACGGTTCCCTCCAGCCGCTCGAATAGCTCGTGCTCTTTCGAAGACGTGAGCGACTGAAAGCATCCGACGGTCTGGCCTACGTACTGCATGACTGCCTTGATCGCATCGCCGCTCGCGCGATCGCCCTCGGGTCCGCTGCCGACTCCGTCGGCGACCACGAAAAGATTTCCGAGCTTCGCGCCAAACTGATCGCTGAATGAGTCAGGGCCCAGGCTCGAGTGCTTCACCTCGACTGATTTTCGAATCTCGACGATGAGGAAGTTGTCCTCGTTCGCCTTCCTGATTTTTCCCTGATCAGTGGTTCCGAAGGCGTCGATGACAACCGTCATGCGGGTTTCCCTCCGTGAATGATTGCGGCGTCGGCAAGCCACTGAAATGCTTCCTCAACGCCTTGCCCCGTCTTTGCGCTCGTCCGGATGAGATGCACTCCTTTTGATCCGAGATCTTCTTCTTCGTCGGCTCGCAGCTTCCATTCGTCGACAAGGTCGATCTTGTTGAGCGCGATGACCGAAGGAACGTCACCCACCTCGCGCAGGACATTGTCACGGATGTCGAAAATCTGATCGACAGTTTCGCGGCGGGTGCCGTCAACGACGTAGATGATCCCGTGCGCGCCGCGAACGTAGCTGCCGTTTACATCGCGGACACCATCGCGGCCCTCGAGATCCCAGAGGATCAGCCGTATGTCCTGATCCCCTGACTTCACATCCTTCCGATCGATTTTCACACCGACCGTACTCAGATACCGGGCGGCAAAGATGGAATGCACGAATTGCTGCACGAGGCAGGTTTTTCCGACGCCGAATAGGCCCACCATGCAGATCTTTTTCTGAATCATCGCTCGCCTCCGGGCGACGAAGATGCGCCCGGCCTCGCGACATTGAAAGATACGCTGCGATTGATTCTGGCCCGCTCAGTCGAGTCCTGAGCGATGAGAGGCTTCTCCCTGGCGGCCGGATGGAGGATCAGCCGTGACCGCTCGATTCCCATCGCCGCCAGAGCGTCACTCACCGCGTTCACCCGCTTTTCCGCCAGCGCCGCGTTCGTTCCGTCGGCGCCGCTTATGTCAGTTCTTCCGGTGAGTCCTATTCGAACCGTTCCGCCGACTGTCGCGGCGAGATCGTCGAGACGTCGCACGGTCGCGGCCGCCGAGCTCAAGCGTGCGATCGCCGCAGGATCGAGATCGGCAGATGCAGTTGCGAAAAGAATGCGGTCTCTCTCGAGATCCCTGCTCAGGGAGTCGATTGACCGAGTAGTCCGCGCACGAATCATTTCAGGGTCGAGCGATAGATAGCCTTCCCAGTCTCCGTCCAATGATGGATTTCCTACATCGGCGGAGCCAAGCACGGCGCGCGGATCTCGCGCAAGCGGGTCCCTGAGTCCGGAAATGCTCCACCCTCCCAAGCTTCGCGACGCATCGACGACAACGATGCCCGGCTCCGCGCGCAAAGCGGCGAGTCCGCGATTCCATCGCATCGACGAGCGAATGAGGAACCCGGCAATGACGAGAATCACCAGCAGCAGTGGGATTGCCCACTTGAGCCAGGCACCGCGCCGCTTCTCAGCCGACTGATCGGTAGTGAGAACTGTCTCGAGACAATCCTCGAGCAACGGTCGCGCAGGCAGAAAGGGAGCCGAGTCTCCGTTGAAGTCAGCGAGCTGACTGGCGAACTCGAGATGCACGGTCTCCAGCGTGTCCTGCTGTTTGGTCAGAACACCGTCCGGCGCCTGCCCTTTTATCACAACAGCTAGCAACGCGCGCGGGCCTGCTTCAACCTGAACAGTGTGTTCGCCGACACTGAACGTTCTGAGGGTCGCTCCCTCCCCGGGCATGAATGAATCGCGAACGAAGTCCTGAATCGCGGAGAGCATGCTCGACACGAGCTCTGCTTCCTGCACGACGAGGTCTCTCGCCGACACATGCTCCAGCAGGAGTCCGGTTTCGGCGTGAATGAGGAAGACCTGCTCGACGCGATAGACGAGCGCGTGCTTGAGGACGACCTGCGGATATGGCACGCCCGACCGCCACGCCTCGAAGCGCCACTTCAGCCCCTTGATCGACAGGCTTTGTTCGACTGCGCTGTTGATCGAGCGAACGAGACCGGACATGGCTTCGGCAATCGCTTTTCGAATCGCTGGACCAAGAACGGGAAAGATCGCTGACGCAACTTCTCTCGGATCTCGGCGAATCGATTCGCGAAGAGCAGTGTCGATCGTCGGGGCGAGTGCTCGGCCAAGCTGGTCACCACTGCTTCCCGACAGCGCAATGGCTTCGGGAAGAACGTCGGCGATGTGCTCCGCGCTCAGGTCTTTTGAACGCAGCTCGTCAGAGAGCTCTTCGATCCGTGTTTGCTCCGGACCGATGAGGAGCTTTCGGAGCGCGTCGAGCTCGGACGAACGCTCCGATCCGTTCGCGGGCTTTAACCCTCGCGGAGCAGTCATCGCGCTACCGGTACGCGGCGATCATCAGCGCGTTGTCTAGGGGTCAGCTGCGCGTCGAGTGCTTTCCTGCTGGTAGCGAGCCGCCGAGGCGCCCGGCGAGATCGGTCAGTCCTGAAACGAGGGCGGCGACGTCCAGCTTGTCCGATTTCAGCGCGGTTGAAATTCTGTCGAGCTCGCTCGACAATCTGTCACCGGTTTTTGTAAGGTCGCTGGTGAACGAAGCGCTCTGCTTGAGAAGATGGTCTCGAAGCTCGGCGTCGGCCTGGCCGGCAACTTCCTCAAACGTCTGATGGCGTTTCTCTAGCGTCTTCAGGGAATCCCTGATGTCGTTGCCGAGTGCCTTCAGCTCATCGACGCGTTTCGCGCGTTCGGCGTCGAGCCTGCTCGCGTGCTGCGTCAGCTCCTGTTTGATCGCGTTGTCGAGATCAGTGAGACGTCGATCGAAATCGGCGCGCATCGACGACGTGTCCTGCCTCAATCGCTCATCGAGGTTCTGGATACGCGCATCGACCATGCGCATCTGACTTCCAAAAAGGAGGTCGCGAACCTGGTCTATGCTTTCCTGTGGAGCATCGGATGCCGAGCCGTTTGCGGGGCTCGTCTTGTTCGGCGCGGTATCAGCCATCGTCCAGCCTCTCGAGATAGGCAGCGGGGACTACGAACATACGTCACCATTTGGAAACGAGCCACCACCGCTGGGCTGGTAGAACAGGAAAGTGCTCGGGGCGGGGATCGAACCCGCATGGGCTTTGGCCCAAGGGATTTTAAGTCCCTCGCGTCTACCGGTTTCGCCACCCGAGCTTCAGGGGGAAAAATACGGTGTGGGCGGAGCAGCGGCTAAGCCGTTGCTGCGCCAGTCGGGGAGTCTCCGCCTCATCATGGAGATCAAGGCCGAAAAGAATAAAACCCAGAAGAATACTGCTCTTAGCGATGCAGAGCGGATTTAACGGACGTGGAGCGGATAGACAAAACCAAGGAAAAAAACTTGGTTTGAT
>JBDTNA010000111.1:0-9045 GCA_039933985.1 Gemmatimonadales bacterium
CGCTCGCAGTCGGCATTCTGTTTGTGCTTCCTCCGCTTCAGATGCCTGCGTTTACGAAGTTCACCGACGGAACCGGGCCAGTGTTCGCCGGCAAGGTATTCCCGTTCGTGTTCATCACTATCGCCTGCGGCGCAATTTCGGGATGGCACGCTCTCGTCGCCTCGGGAACGACTCCAAAGCTCATCACGCGCGAAACCGACGCCCGCATGATCGGGTACGGGTCGATGCTCATCGAGTCGCTCGTCGCCGTGATGGCGTTGATCGCCGCGTGCGTCCTCACACCCGGTGTCTACTTCGCGATCAACGCCCCGGCAGGTGTTCTCGGGACCACGGCGCAAACCGCGGCTGAAGCTGTTCGCGGCTGGGGATTCGTTCTGAATCCGTCGGACATGGAGACCCTGGCGAGACAGGTCGGCGAGACGAGCCTGTTGTCACGAACGGGTGGGGCGCCGAGCCTTGCGGTGGGAATGGCGCATCTCTTCTCGAAAGTGTTGGGTGGGACCAGCGCGATGGCGCTCTGGTATCATTTTGCAATCATGTTCGAGGCGTTGTTCATCCTGACGACGCTCGACGCGGGAACACGAGTCGGTCGATTCATGCTTCAGGACCTGCTCGGACATATATGGGCTCCCATAGGTCGTGTCTCCTGGTATCCGGCGGTCATCGGATCGAGCGCGCTCTTCGTGATGATGTGGGGCTACTTCCTCTACCAGGGAGTGATGGACCCCTTGGGCGGTATCAACTCGCTGTGGCCGTTGTTCGGCATCTCGAATCAGCTGCTTGCCGCGGTCGCGCTGTGCGTCGGAACGACCATCATCATGAAGATGGGCAAAGCGCGCTACGCATGGATAACGATCATTCCGCTATCCTGGCTGGCAGTCGTCACGCTCACCGGCGGCTGGCTCAAGATCTTTTCAGACAATCCAAGGCTCGGATTTCTGGCACATGCGCGAACGTTCGAGGGCGTGCTGGCCTCGGGGGCACTTCCAAAGGGCGTAGCTTCCTCCGAAGCGGCCAGCCGAATGATATTCAACGACCGGCTCGACGCGGCCGTTGCGGCGTTCTTCATGGCCGCCGTTGTCGTGATTCTCGTCGAGTCGATCCGGGTATGGATTGGTATCGTGAGTGGACGGGTAAAGGCCTCGTCCACCGAAGTCGCATTCACACGTCTACTTCCTGAATAAATGCGCAAAGCCCTGTTGGCACTTCTTCTCGCTGTTCCTGCGATGGCGCAGCAACCGGCGTCCAAATTCGACTTCTCGATCAAGAACATCATGCGTGGCCCGGAGCTGTATGGACGGCAGCCGCAGGATGTTCGATGGAGCGCCGACAGCAAGTGGATCTATTTCACGTGGCTCGAACCGGGAACCGATTGGCGTGAGACGCCGAAGCGCTTTCGTGTTCGCGCGGTCGCTGGATCAAAGCCCGAGCGTGTGTCGCCTGCGGCGTACGATTCGACCGGCGCCCTCGTTACGACCGGAGACAGATCGTCAAACGGACGTTACCAGGCAGTGGAGTACGGCGGAGACATCTACGTCACCGATATGCAGCGCGGTACGACGCGTCGCCTGACTCAGACGATTGCGCGCGAGCGAGAGCCGCAGTTTTCCAGCGACGCATCGAAAGTCTATTTCATCAGAGACAACAACGTCTACTCGATCGACCTCGACGGCGGCCTCATGGCCCAGCTTACAGATCTCCGTGCTGGTCCCGAACCCGTCGATTCGACGAAGGCGGCGGGACAGCGCGGAAGAGTCGAGCAGCAGCAGCGCGATCTGTTCGAAGCGATTCGCGATCGCGTGCGCGCCGACAGTATCGCAAAGGCAGACCGTCGCGAGCGTGAGTCGCGTGCGCTGAAGCCTTACTACACGCAGCGCGGCGAAGAGCTCGCATCGGTTTCTCCGTCGCCAACTGCCGATGTGCTTTTGATCACGACCCGCATTCCAGCGCAGGGCGCGCGCAACAACGACATTCCTCGTTTCGTGACTGAAAGCGGGTACATCGAGCAGATCCGCGGACGAGACAATGTCGGCGATTCGCAGGACAAGGGACGTGTCGGCTTCATCAACCTGAAGACCGGCAATCTCACCTGGCTCAAGCCGTATCCCACCGATACAGCCAACGGGTTCGTTTTGCCCCTCGGCTGGACCCACGACGGAAAGCGCGGCGCATTTTACGCCTACACTTCCGACAACAAAGTGCGCGTGCTTCAGACCGTCGATGCGACGGGCAAGCTCAAAACGATCGAGACTCTTCGCGACACGGCGTGGGTCGACGGCCCGTGCTCGTTCAACTGCGCTGGATGGTATGAGGATGGCCGCCGCTTCTACTACGTGTCGGAAGCCACTGGATTCGCGCATCTGTACACAGTTGCAGCCGACGGAACGGACAGGCGCCAGCTGACGAGCGGCAACTGGGAAGTGCTCAATGTCGATCTGTCTCCGGACGGAAAGACGTTCTATCTCCAGACCAACGAGCCATCGCCCGCGGAAGAACAGTTTTACCGGATGTCTGTGAATGGTGGCACGCGCGAGCGCGTCACGACGAAGTCAGGCCGCCACCGCGTCACAGTGTCGCCCGATGGATCGATGATCGCCGACGTTTACTCGTACGTGAATCGTCCGCCCGAACTGTTCGTCGCAACAAGCAAGGCCGGCGCGGCGATGTCGCAGCTTACAACCAGCCCCAGTGCGGAGTGGCTGTCGTTCCCGTGGATCGAGCCCGAGCTGATCAAGATTCCGGCGAGCGATGGCGCGATGTTGCCGACGCACATCTATCGCCCGAAGGACATGGGCGCCCAGTCGAACGGTGCTGCCGTGATCTTCGTGCACGGCGCGGGCTATCTGCACAACGTCGGCAATTTCTGGTCGGAGTATCCACGCGAGTACATGTTCAACCAGTTCCTCGCGTCCAGGGGATACACCGTACTCGACGTGGACTATCGCGCATCCGCAGGCTACGGCCGCGACTGGCGTACAGCTATCTACCGTTTCATGGGTGGCCGGGACCTTCAGGATCAGGTTGACGCATCGAAGTATCTCCAGAAAGAGCTCAACATCGACCCGGAGCGCATCGGTATTTACGGCGGAAGCTACGGTGGATTCATCACGCTGTTCGCGTTGTTCACTCAGCCGCAGCATTTCGGCGCGGGCGCGGCGCTTCGCAGCGTGACCGATTGGGCTCACTACAACAACGGTTATACGTCGAACATCCTGAACTTCCCGCAGAGCGACACCATCGCCTATCGCCGCTCGTCTCCAATCTACTTCGCGGAAGGATTGAAGGATCCGCTCGTCATCCTCCACGGAATGGTAGACACGAACGTTTTGTTTCAGGATGTGGTGAGACTTACACAGCGCCTGATCGAGATTGGAAAGACCGACTGGGAGCTCGCAGTCTATCCGGTTGAAGACCACGGTTTTGTGAGGCCATCGTCGTGGGCGGACGAGTACAGGCGAATCTTCGAGATCTTCGAGAAGAATCTTCCGTCTCGAGTTCCTGTCAAACCTGATGCTCCATGACTGAACGTCTTGTAGTCGGCCTCACCAGCATCGCGCGCGCATTGCGCGCAGTGCTGGGCGTGCCTGACTACGAGAGGTATCTCTCCCACGTCAGCTGCGCGCATCCGGGTCACGTACCGATGACCTGTGAGCAGTTCATGGAAGAAAGAATGCAGAATCGATACAGCAAGCCCGGAGCGAAGTGCTGCTGATGGTTGAATGAGCTACGGCAGGTTCGACCGATAAACGCGGAACTTGGAATCCATCCGTCGCTCGATCGAGGCGACGGTAACAACGTCGAAGGAAACACCCGGACCGAGCAGCTTTGCTACTGCAGGGCGAATCGCGGCGATTTCGCCGTTCGTTGGCTCGCGCTCAGGAACAACGTGCAGCTCGAAGTGGTCGATGGCGTGCTGAACCACCTGAAGATTCCTGATCCAGTGACCCGCCCGATAGGAATCACGGGCAATATCCTGAGGATGTACGAGGCGTCCGTTGGGAAGTGAAAGGAAATCCGCCGTGCGACCCTGAATCGAGCGGATTGTCGAGAACGGACTCCCACATTGACAGACTGTCGATCCTTGAACGACAACATCGCCCAGATTGTAACGAATGAAAGGCATCGCGAACGAGTGCAGCGCCGTCACGATAATCTGCCCGGCCTCACCCGGCGCGGCGATTCTTCCGTCTCGCATCACTTGAACCGAGATAGTCTCATCGGACAAGTGGTATTCGCCCGTCACAGCGCATTGCCACGCTACAAGACTGGTCTCATGCGCACCATAGAGGTCATGCACCGGTGCGTCGAATCCACGATTGATGTTATCACGCGCAGCTGGCGTGCATGTCTCGCCACCAGTGAGCACGAACCGGACAGCGTTGCGTTTTCCATTCGATGTCCGCAGATGATTCCATCGTGGAGCAATGTCCGAAAGAATCGTGGGCCAGCCCTGGATTACCTCAGAGTCGAGATCATAGAGGGCTTTGACCTGATCGACGCCGGCTCGAGGGCCGATGACGATTCGCCGATATAAGCCGAGTGAGTCGGCGATTCTCCGCGGGATCTGATTGTCTCGTGGATGTGCGGGCACCTCGACGCGCGGAACGCCGATAACGTCTCTCGGACGCAGACCATACGAGCGCATCGCGCGAACCGCGAACAGGCTGAGCAGCTTCTGCTCACGCCATGTGCGCGCCACAGCGAGACACTGGCCGGTCGATCCTGTCGTTCGGAATTCGAGAAGGCTCGTTGGATCGACGCCATCCGCAATCCGGGCGGATAGCGATGCTTCCTGAATCTCGGATCGCGTGGTAATCGGAATGCAGGCCAGATCGGCGTGGCCTCGGATATCTTCGGGAACGATTCCGTGACGATCCAACAGCGACCGATAGAACGCAACGTTCCTGTATGCATGGGAGACGATCTTCCGGAGCTGCGCGTCGCGGAATCCTGCAACGTCAGATCGTGATCGCCGGTTCTGGTGGCGAACCGCGCGATAAAGCGGAATGCGATTCAGCAAATCAGCGGGCCGTCAGACTGTCCTGAACAATCCCACCACCGTTTTCGAAATACCCGATCTCTACGTATCTGTCTCCTGTTGCTTGGAGTTCCAGCTTCGGGAATCGCAGGCTCCAGTCATCGACGAGCCAGGCACCCGAGCGCATTCGTCGAAAATGTGTTCGCCCGCCTGCCTCGAACCTCGAGATGATATCGACGTTGACGAACCTGAACAGCATTTCGCGGAGCTCCGCGGATTTCTCTTCCACCCACAGGACGCCGGATACATCCGCCGTCTCTCTTCCCGCAACAGGCTCAAAGCTCACTCCGATCTGTCCCGGTCGCTTCCTGTCGCGAACCACCCGGAAGCAGTGAGTGGCGGCAAAGCTATCGGAGAGAAAAACCGTTTCGTCGGGCGCATAGTATTCCCAGCCCGTGGTCGAATTGCCATTCACGTAGCCCGCGCTCGAAAGCAGTCTCGGATCGATTGCTCCGAAGGGGCGACCACCTGACAACTTGGAAACGTTCCTTTCGCTGGAGATGACCTTACCGCGCAGCCCTACTTCTTTCTTGAAAACATAGATCTTTCCGATTCCGTTCAGATCCTGGGTCGTGAGCTGGCTGGCTCGCATCGCCTTCGCGATTTCCTGCCACACCGTCGAGAGCGCAGCAGCATCCTGCTCGATCCTTCGACATCTCGAATCAGCCGTCACGACGACCTTCTGAAGAGACACGGCACGATCGAGAATAAAGAGTACGAGTTCTTCTGATCGCGGAAGGGCCATCTCGTCTGACATGTAAGGCTCGAACCCGATTCGTCGAACCTGAATCCGGTAGCGGCCCGGGGCCAGGGAAAGGGACCGCGCGCCATCCGAGTTGCTCAATGCCTCGGCGACAACATTGCGCCTCGCATCGAGAACTCCGATCAACGCGCCCTGGATCGGCACGCCATCAGTGGTGCGAATGCGAATCCTGGTCGCAGGCGACGCTTGCGCGTCTAGAGCCGAAGCCGTCGCACACACAGCCATCAGCGCGATCAGGCAGTAGCTACGCAGCGCTACCGCAAAGCCGGGCGAGGTCATTACAGGATCCTTACCTCGCAATTGGGTCAGTTGTGTTGCTCGCAGGGATGTCGCCAATGAATCATTCGGAAACCTCTGGGCAGCATCGAATAGAATCCTGCGCCAGTGTACGTCCGGGACCAACATTGCGCCAGAAACCCAGCTCATGAAACCGAAGTCAGTACTGATCGCGCTCGCCTTCGTCCCCGCCATGACCTCGGGCTGCATACTGCTGAGCGGACGCTGCATCTACGAGTTGAGGGGAGCCCCGTACCGGTCACCGGATTTCCTGCGATTTCAAATGGCGCCGTCGGACTGGAATCGCCCGTATTGCTCCTGAGCTAACGCGCTACTGCTGCACGCGGACGTGACGGCGCCACAATCGTCATCCCGATCGCAGCGGTGAGAGCGAGCGCGGCGCCAAAAGTGAACGCAACCGGCGCTCCCATCCGATCCCAGATCGCCCCGAAGATCAACGATGCGGGCAGCGCACCAAGTCCAACCGCAAGATTGAACCAGCCGTACGCCGAGCCCCGGCGAGTTTCCGGAACGAGATCAGCCACGAGCGCCTTCTCAGTCCCCTCAGTCAACGCATAGAAAATTCCATACGTCCCAAACAATGCCCATGCATGCCAGGGTGCCGATGCGCGCGCAAACAGGAAATACACGGCCGCATACAAAAGCCAGCCTGCTACGATCAACGGCTTTCTGCCGACCCGATCCGACAACCCGCCAGCCCACGTGCCGAGCAGCGTCTTCACGAGATTGAGCACAACCCAGAGGATCGGTGCAAGCGCGATTGCAACACCGAGCTGGTTCGCGCGCAGCAACAGAAATGCGTCGGTCGAATTGCCAAGCGTGAACAGAAGTACGACCACTAGGTACGCCCAGAATCGTCGCCCGAGCTGATCCGGCGACGACAGATCAGCCTTGTCCTTGCTGGGCGCCGGCGCGGATGCCTGGATCTCCTTGACCGCCACGACGAGAACGATGAACGCCAGCGCGCCGGGAATCGCGGCAAGCCAGAACACGTTGCGCAGCGAGATGTCGTAGTACCTGATCAACGCAAACGCGATGAGTGGGCCGAGAACCGCTCCGGCATTGTCCATCGCAGCGTGAAATCCGAACGCGCGACCGCGCGCTTCCGGCTCGACTGAATCAGCAAGCAGCGCATCACGAGGAGCGGTGCGGATTCCTTTGCCGATTCTGTCCGTCAACCGGATGAGCAGTACCTGCGTCGCAGTCTGCGCCATCGCGGTGAAAGGACGAGCGACGGTCGCAATGAAATATCCGGCGACGATAAGCGGCTTTCGCTTCTTTACCTTGTCGGACCACCACCCGCCCGCGAGCTTGAGCAGCGCGGCCGTCGATTCTGCAACTCCTTCGATGGCGCCGATGAAGCTTGCGTTCGCGCCAAGGACGGTGCTCAGGAACACCGGAAGGAGCGGATAGATCATCTCCGTCGCCACGTCGGTGAGGAAGCTTACCGCACCAATAGCGACGACATTCCGGCTTAAGCGTGCGGCGATACTCTCACCTCCGAGTTGTCACCAACGGTGACTTCGCCTACGACACCTTCGAGAACCGCGTCATCACCAATCAACGAGTTCGTAATCTTCGACTTCCGAATCTTCGCGCCTGTTCCGACAATCGAGTGACTCAGCTCCGAGTTCTCGATCACGCTGCCCGCTCCGATCGAAACATTCGGGCCGACCGTGGAACCGCTCAGCTTTACACCTTCCTCGATGTATACCGGGTCGATGATCGTCGATCCGTCCGCGGAAGCAGGACGAAGCGCCCTGCCCTTCGTCAGCATCGTCTGATTCGTCTCGAGCATCGTCTCGATCTTGCCCGCATCGTACCAGCCTTCAACGTCGATGACCTGGATCTTCGCGCCCTTGTCGATCATGTACTGGAACGCGTCGGTCAAAAAGTATTCACCCTGATTCTTCGGCGACGCGAGAACATGGTCGATGCCCTCAAAGAGCAGCTTCCAGTTCTTGATATAGTAGAGGCCGATGTTCGCACGCTTCGAGATCGGAGACTTCGGCTTCTCGACAATCTTCGTCATGTTGCCGTCTTCATCGGTGACGACAACGCCGAAGCGCTGGTAGTCTTCGACTTCCTTCACCCAGATGATGCCGTCGGCATCCGAGCGATTCACGATCGAGAGATCGGCGTCGAAGATGGTGTCGACGAATATGATTAGAACAGGCTGGTCTACGCGATCACGCGCAAGAGCAATCGCCCCGGCTGTTCCATCCTGAACCTTCTGCTCGATAAACGTCGAAGGGATATCCAGACTCTGTCGCGCGAATTCCTCGACCTTCTCCTTCAGGTGTCCGGTGATGTAGATGATCTCCTCGATGCCGCCAAGATCGCGCAGCTCGTCGAGGACGTAAGACATCACCGGCTTTCCGGCGACGCGCATCATCGGCTTCGGAGTGACGTGCGTGTGCGGACGCAGCCTCGTGCCCTTTCCCGCCAGTGGAATTATCACCTTCATGGTGCGCTCGTCCCCTCTCGGCCGTATCTGTCGGAAAGCCGCACGACGTCATCGAGCTCCGGCGTCGAAACCTCGAGTACATCGCAGTCGGTGACGGCTTCCATCTGGTGAATCGTTCCCGGCGTGATGCGAAATGACTCACCGGTCTTGAGATGCATGTCCTCGAGCGTTTCGCCGTTCTGCACACGGTACAGCAGCTCGCCGCTCAGCAGATGGACGGTCTCATCCTTCTTGTTGTGGTATTGCACGGAAAGAGCGTGCCCGGCCTTGATGTGCAGCACCTTTCCAACGTACCGCGATGTATGGGCCCAAATAGTTTCGTGGCCCCAGGGCTTCTCGACGATCTTCGGCACGACTCTGCCCGAAGGCTCAGGTTTTTTCTCTTCAGTCATGCGTAAATATCTCCTGAGCAGGTAGCGGCGGGCAATCCGAACCGGGCACGCTTTCTGCCTTTCCGGCCCTCATGATCCTCGCTCCACG
>JBDTNA010000112.1:0-8985 GCA_039933985.1 Gemmatimonadales bacterium
TAGTGGTCGGTGCATTCTGGATACTTCACGGGCTGTACGATTTGACGCATAGTCACCTCATCACAAACGCTGGTGTTCCTGGTTGGTATCCCGTGTTCTGTTTCTCGGTTGATGTTGTTGTCGGTGCATATCTACTTTGGCTGTCGCGTCGTATCTCCAATGGAAACCTTCGCGAGGCGTAAGTCGCGGCTTTGCCATTCTCGGAAGTCGGATTGAGCAGTCCAAGTCCTTGTAGACAGCCCTAACCCCTTCATCAACATGAAGACTCACCGATCACATGTCGCACATTGATGTCGCTATCGCTTCTGGCGCTGTTCGGTTCCTAGAGCATCAGCCCGAAGAACTCCGCGTCCGTCGCGTTGGGTTAAACGTTGCCGTATCACCACTCCGCGCTCGGCTCGCCGTTTCAATCGGCGGTGATGTCGTGAACGGCGGCTATCGATATACACGCGTGTGGTCGCGCGAGGACGGCCAGTGGCAGGTAGTCGGCGGTCACGTAAGTGAGGTTTCAGAATGAAGCGATCGCTCGTCACCATTGCGGCGCTTTGCCTTCTTGGATCGACGCCAATACGCATCAGCGCGCAGCGCGCGGATCAGGCGACCGTCCCACTGATCGTCGAAGGCAACCGGCCGTTCGTGCAGCTCACGTTTCGCAAGCCAGACGGCACGACAAGAACCGCGCGATTTCTATTGGACACCGGCGGTGGCGGCTTTCTCATCTCGGAACCGCTAGCTCGCGAGCTGGGTTTGACGTGGGGCGCAACCGAGCGCGAGGACGGAGTTGAGTTCGGCACGGTGGCGCAGCTGCCCAAGGTCTACGTTGGAGAACTGCCGCTCACGCTGAATCCACAGCGAACACTGGTCATGATCGGCACCGACAATGTCCTGCCACGTGCCGCGCCTGGTCGTGCTGAGGGAATGGTGCCAGGCCACGTGCTTGCCCAGTACCACGTCGTGTTCGACTATCCGAATGCAACATTCACGATTGCGCGGCCCAACATTCTCACGCCGAAGGGAGCCGAGCTTCCGATGGCGGTCTCGAAGAAATCGGGCTTTCCGCGCACGGAGATCTGCGTGAGTGGTTCCACCCAGGGAATGCTTCTCGATACCGGCGCCTCGTTCACGATGGTGTCGGAGGTGCTGCTGAAAACCTGGGGAGCGCAGCACGCAGAATGGCCACGCTACAATGGAGCCTTCGGCGAAGCCGCAATGCTCGGCGGCCAGACTCTCGAGACCATGTTCGTGCCGACGGCGCAGTGGGGACCGCACGAGGTTACAGAGCTTGGCGTAGTGTCGCAGAGGAAAGGAACCTTCGAGCGATACATGAGCGGCATGATGGCAGCGCCGATTATTGGGTCGCTCGGCGGCAATGTCCTCAAGCACTTTCGCGTTGAAATAGACTACGCGCACCAGAAACTCTACCTCAGCCGCGCCGGCGGTTGAGTGGCAGTTACTTCCTGGCGAAAGGTAGCGATCAGCTTTTAGAAAGACCTTCGCTCGATGGCGTCCTCCACCTCCTGTTCCGCCTGCGCCAGTCGTGTAACCTCTTGACTGAGAAGGTGCGCCTCCTCGATCAGCGTCGTTAGCGGCTTCAGATCGCCCGCACCGGCATGCAATTTCAGGAGGTCGAGCCTGATTCGTTCCAGTGCGCCGACACTCGCGGCCAGGTTCGCTGATGCAGTCTGGCGCCTCGTTTCGAGGACTTCTGTGTCGTCGGATCCAGGGCGAGCGAGCGCTCGGACGACGTCCACCTCTGCTCGCGCTTCGGAAGCGCGGGCTTCGAGCGCCGCGACAATTGACGGAAGCTCAAAGAGCTCGACCCGGTAGGTTTCCGGCAGCGCCGCGAAAAGTTCCGACGCAGCGAGGCCGAGCGCCACTTCGGTTGGCCGGAACACTCCGCCGCCCACCGCGCTGGATTGCTCAGGCGCGCCGAGTCGGCGCGCCAGCCACTCGCCAATGCTGGTGTTCCATAGACGCTCGCGAATCCCGGTCTGCCACCAGTTGCGAATTTTCGTGGGAATGAACTGCACGTCGAGCGCATTGCTCATGGCACCAAGAAGCAGAGTGCTGCCGACTGGAGAGAAGATCCATACAAGCGGTGTCCGATTCTCGTGAATAATCCCAAGCGTGAGGAGCACTGCGGTCACGGCGAGCCAACTTGCCGACGCGATCGTCCCGAGTTGCAGCGCCCGAAGCGCGAAGCTCTGTTCGCTTCCGCGCGTGAGCGCCGCACTTTCGTCCCGTTCTTTCTGCGCGATCTGGCGCGCCGAGCGCAGGTCGCCCAGTGTGTATCCGGCGCGGAATCGTTTGCGCGCCTGATAGATATGAAATCCTACAATAGGAAAGATCGGTAATGAGGCAACCGCAAAGAGAGTGGCGACATCGCCAGGGCTCGAGCCGGGATTGTGGATCAAGTTTGCGTAAACATTTCCAAGTGTGAGCACGCTGAACCCTGCGGACCAACCGAGATACGGAATAGTCAGTGGATTTTGTGCGACCAGCCACGCTCGCAGCGCGGGTGGAAGGGCCGAGCGCGCATCGGATGGTGCAAGCGCGGCTGCAAGCGTCTCGCCATCCGAGAAGCGGCGAGCAGGGTCGCGGTCGAGGCAGCGATCAATTGCAGCAGCGAGTGCCGAAGGAACGCCGGGCGCGACGCTCATCAAGCTGGGCGGTGTGTCCACCGACTGTCGGGCAATCAGGGCCGGCACGCTGTCTTCTTCGAAAGGAAGCCTTCCGCTTACAGCGAGATAGCCGACCACACCGAGCGAATAGATATCGCTGCGGCCGTCGAGAGGTTTGTTCGCGCCCTGCTCGGGACTCATGAAGTGCGCGGTCCCCATGATTTTCCCGAGATCGGTCAAAGCGGTCTGTGCACCGCCGTGCGCAATGCCAAAGTCTGTGACCATCGCGCGCCCGGTTCCGACTTCGAGCAGGATGTTGTCCGGTTTGATGTCACGATGGATAATTCCGCGTCCGTGCGCGTACGCGAGTGCCCATGCGACCTCGCGCATCACGCGCGCAGCGTTCGCTGGCGGGAGTGGCCCCTGCGCGCGGAGTCGTTCTCCGAGTGTCTCGCCTTCGATGTAGCTCATGACGAAGAAGACGAAGCCGTCCGCCTCACCCACGCGATGGATCGGCACGACGTGTGGATGCGACAGTCCGGCCGCGGTGCGCGCCTCCTGCACGAAACGATCGCGAGCAGTGGAGAGGCGCGCGAGATGCATCGGGAGGACCTTGATGGCGACGTCACGATCCAGCTGAACGTCGCGCGCCAGGTAGACAACTCCCATTCCGCCGCGACCAATCTCGCGCTGCAGGGAATACTCTCCGGCGAGTGCGGCCTGGAGCTCTAGGAATTCGCCGGAGGGCTGCGTCATGTGTAATTCAAAGTACTTTATAGTGCAAAGATAAGTAAGTCATGTTCATTTTACGACCGACTGACGGCGCTATCTACCGTCGCCCGTGTGCAACATCAGCCGGCCGCCCCGCCTGAGCCCAAGCTACCCGTTGGCCAAGCGACATCAACCGATATCCAAATGATGAGTTGTCGGATTTCATGAACTCGATCGATCGCAGAACCTTCCTGCAGATGGGCGCGCTATCTCTCGCCGCATGCTCATTTCCAAAAGGAACTCCGCCACTCTTCCCTCCAGTAAATCGGCCTGTACCAAACGCGGGGCAGCTCGCATGGTATCGCGACGAGCTGGCGATGTTTCTTCACTTTGGCGTGAATACATTCACGAATCGCGAATGGGGCGACGGCACGGAATCGCCATCGCTGTTCAACCCGATGGCGCTCGATGCAAGACAGTGGGCGCGCTCCGCTAAGCGCGCCGGCTTCAAGGCAATGGTGCTGACGGCGAAACATCACGACGGCTTCTGCCTTTGGCCAACGAAGACGACGACGCATTCAGTTGCGTCGAGCCCGTTCCGAAACGGACTCGGCGATGTCGTGCGCGAATTCGTGGACGCGTGCCGAGCTGAGAGTTTGCGCGTCGGGCTTTACCTGTCGCCGTGGGATCGTAACCATCCGGCGTACGGCGACTCGCCTCGATACAACGACGTATACATCGCGCAGCTCACGGAGCTGCTGACGCGATACGGCGAAATAGCAGAAGTCTGGTTCGATGGCGCGAACGGCGAAGGGCCGAACGGGAAGCGACAGATTTACGACTGGCCGCGCTTCTGGGGTCATGTCCTCGAGCTTCAACCCAACGCGGTGATCTTCTCCGACGCTGGTCCCGGCGTGCGTTGGTGTGGAAACGAGAAAGGCACAGCTGGCGATCCGAACTGGGCGACGGTCGATCCGACGCGGGTTCCTTACCCGGGGGCGGACGGTCCGGGGATCATCGACGCGCTGCAGCATGGAGATAGGGACGGCACTGTTTGGCGCCCGGCTGAAGTTGACGTCTCGATCCGGCCGGGATGGTTTTATCACCCCGCCGAAGACGAGCGCGTACGATCCGTCGAGAATCTCGTGGACCTTTACTTCACGTCGGTTGGACGGAACGGCAAGCTCCTGCTCAATGTGCCGCCGACCAAAGATGGATTATTGCACTCGACGGACGTCGCGCGACTTGTCGGTATGCGGGAAGCGCTGGATGGAATGTTCGCGATGGACAAGGCGGCTCGATCGAAGCAGCTCTTTCACATTACCGGCGCGCGCAGCGCGGAGCTGACGGTTGAATTTCCCCGCACTGAATCGGTGAGCGTGATCAGGCTTGGCGAAGACATCACGCGCGGACAGGTTGTTGCTTCTTATCGCGTTGAAGGCGCCGGCAGAGATGGCCTCTGGAAGCCAGTCTCCAGGGGCACGACGATCGGCAATGCGAAGCTCGACCGATTCCCCGCCGTTTCCTTCCGACGACTGCGTGTCACCATCGATGATGCGATAGCAGAGCCGGAAGCGATCACGCTCAAGGCATTCTACAGAAAAGAGCGATCTGAATGACATCGAGCTTGCATGACGCTGATCGCAATGGTGCGAAGAAACCACGGCGCGGCCCAGCGTGGTTGAACGTCGTCCTGCCGATCGCGTCGCTCACCCTCTCGCTGCTCGTACTCGAGGTCGCGCTCCGCTGGCGCTATCCGATCAGGCAGAGCGCGCTGCCGACCATCTTCGATCCGCGGGTCGGTCTCATTCTCAGGCCGGGCTCGGAAATGCAGACTGCCAACTACTCCGACTACTCGCTGAGGCAGCGGGCGAACTCGCTCGGCTTCCTCGACCGCGAGTCGCCTGGCGCAAAGCAACCCGGCACGTTCAGGATCCTCGCGCTCGGTGATTCGTTTGTGGAGGCGCAGCAAGTGCCGATCGCCGACAAGTTCCACGTCCTTCTCGAAGGTATGCTCGCGAAACGCTATCCCGGACGACGGCTGGAGACCGCGGCCCTCGGCCGCTCCGGAGCGGGCACCTCCGCAGAGCTCGCGTACTATGAGACGTACGGCCGCGCATTCCGCCCCGACCTCGTCGTCGTGGTCTTTGTCCACAATGACTTCGCCGATAACTCACCGCTCCTCGAAAGCATCTACTACGGCTACCGGCCCGAGCATCCGCCGTGGCCGCTCTTCGAGGGCGACGGCAATGGACGATTCCGGCAGCTCACTCCCGATTCGGCTTTCTCGCGTAAGCTGATCGACATCCAACCAGTTCCGGAGATCGCGTTTGGCCTGCGCAAGCGACTGAGCCGGAGCGTCCTCGTGCAATGGGCGATCACGGTCGCCGACCGACGATGGGGATGGGCCGAGGCTCGCCAGACCAAGCTCGAGGCGCGACGGCTCGCACAGTTGCGGACCGATCCACGCTATGCCAGCCGGCTAGCCAGCTGGCGCTATCCCAATGACCTCAACCGCAACGACATGTTCTTCGCGAACGAGATGCCGCCGGTCTTCGATGAAGCCGAGGCAATTACGGACCATGCGTTCGCGCTCCTGGCCGAGGCCGGCCGGCGCGACGGCTTCAAACTCCTGGTGCTCGCGATTCCGCCTTGCTCAGTGACGCCGTGGTGGAAGCGCGACCAGCGCGAGATCGTAGACAAAGGCCAGCTCCTCCGCATCCAGCGCATTGCTGCCCGACATGACATTCCGCTTCTCGATCTCGCGCCTGCGTTCGCGAAACGCGGCGACCCCAAGGATGCGGAATGGCGGTACGACTCGCACTGGAACCAGACGGGTCACCGCTGGACGGCCGAGGCGATCGCAGAGTTCATCGCAGCGCACGAGGAGTTCCTGATCGGCGCGCCTCAATGAGCGAGCGGTTCGCGGCTGTTAGAATTCGGATTGCGACTTTCTCAGTAGCTTCCGGCGCACCTTCGACATCCTGGTTCGGATCCACCGTCGAATCCGGTACGAAGCCGGAGGCGTGAACGCGCGCTCGAATCTCCAGCTCACTGATTCGTGGTGACCATCGGCGCCTTCCCAGTGAATGGTCTCTTCACCCATGCGGCGATAGCCCATTTTTTCGCGCCAGGCGGCTGATCGTGGATTTTCCTTCGCCGCATGTGCAGCGATGTGATACATGCCTCGCGAACGTGCCACGCGCTCATTGTGAGAAACGAGAAATGAACCGATTCCGCGAGATTGACACTCGGGAGAAACCGTGCTGGCGAACGAGTAGGCGTTTGGTGGATCGCCCTTGAAGTTGTAGAGAAGGCAGCTCCGTCCCATAGCTACTCCGTCGACCTCGGCTACAGCGACGTACATCTCACCGCGCTCCTGACTGTTGAGCCATGTCTCGCCGAGCGGGAGGTCGGCGGAGAAGAGCCTCGGCAGGTCGTCGGCGCGGAGTTTCCGGATGACGAGACCGTCTGGGATGTCAGCTCGGCCGAGCAAACGGCGCAGGAACCGCGACGCTGGTCGAAGTAAGTTCACTGTTGTGGATGGCTCAGTGTTTGGGGTTGACACGATACGATCCGGCCGAAGTAATTGAGGTAGCAATGATGGCAAGCAAGCGCCCGACCACGATCCCTGAGTATATCCGCGCTGCCCCGCGCGAGGGCCAGCCGCATTTGCGACGAATGTACGCGACCCTCAAGAGCGTCGCTCCGGAGGCCGAGGAAACGATCAAGTGGGGAACGCCTTTTTTCGTGGAGCCGCGATTCCTGTTCGCTTTCTCCGCGTTCAAATCACACTTGAGCTTCGCGCCCAAACCGGAGGCGCTCAAGGCATTTGCCAGGGAGCTGGAGAAGCACACGATTACCAGGAACACCCTTCGAATTCCTTACGACAAGCCCTTTCCGGAGGATCTGGTTCGCAAGATCGCCGAGTATAGCCTGCGCGTTGTGAATGGACGTGAGACCCAAGGCTTCTGGTGAGGCCTACCGCTTCTTCGCCCGCGAACCATTCTCGGCGACTGCGGCTTTCACGAGCGCCTTGAAGGCGCGCGCGTCAACCTTGTCACCTTCGTGGATGTCGATCGCCCTTCGCGCGTTGCCTTCCAGACTGGAATTGAAAAGGCCTGACGGATCCGGGATACTTGCTCCGCGGGCGAACGTGAGCTTCACGTAGCTCTTGTAGCTTTCGCCGGTGCAGACGATTCCGTCGTGCGACCAGACCGGAACCCCCGCCATATTCGAAACCTTCTTCCATTTGCGCTCCTCGATCATCTTGGGGTCGGCTTCCATGATCAGCCCGCGCATGCGGTCCAGAGTTTCTGCACGCCATCCGCCGGGTGACGTTGCTTTTGATTTTTTCTCCACGGTCTATTCTCCAGATTGTTGTGATGGGTTGCGTCGCCCGCTGCGCCGCCTGGTGATGTACGGAAGTGCGAACATGCACAGACCTGAGAAGAGAAGCAGAGCGAGCGGGAACAGTGGCGAGTAAGTCACCCAGGCGGGCGGTGGCCCCTGCGTCATTGCAGCAAAGTTGGCGATGACGGTCAGGGTAAAGGCGATGGACAGCCATCGGTGAATCTGTCGAATCCATTGGTTCCAGCTCATATGATCCTCCCGAGTAGTTCTTCGAGTTTTCCGGCCATCATCTTCCAGCCGTAGCGTGCGCCGCCGAAGTTCTTTTTCTGGTCTTCCTTGAAGCCCGACTGGACGAGAGACAAACGCGTGCCAGACGCCGTTGGCGTAAGAGTGAAGGTCACGACAGTGTCCAGCATGTCGCCAACGACCCAGGTGTAACTGAGTTTCTTCTGTGCTTCGATCTCGAGCATCTGGCAGTTCACTGTGCCGTCCCATCCGGGGTATGGCTGTGTTTTGAACTTGAACGCAGCGCGCGGCTCGAGCTTGAGATCGATTACCGGGAGCAGCCACTCCGCCAGGAGCGAGGGGTCGGTGAGAGCGCGCCACACCTTCTGCGGGGAATGTCCCAAATCGAAATCGAACGAAATGGTTTCGGTTTGCGATCGTACGGTCGTGTCGGCGTGGGTCATCTGTCCATTTTCTCCAGCAGCTGCTCGAGTCGGTCGACGTGCTCCGTCCAGAATGCGCGGTAGTGCGCGATCCAGTTGATGAGCGGCTTCATCCCGTGCGGGTCCACTCGGTAGTAGACGAGGCGCCCCTCGCGCCTGCGGTTCACGAGGCCCGCGTCTTTCAAGGCGGCGAGATGCTGCGAGACGGCCGGCTGCGAAATGTCGAAGCGCGACGTGAGATCTTTCACGGCGATTTCGCCGCGCGTGAGCGACTCGAAGATCGCCCTGCGGCTGGGGTCCGCGAGAGCCTGGAAGATTTTGTCCTGTGCCGCGGCCGCTCTGCTCATGTATAACATATAAGCAGGCGCTTATTGATTGTCAAGCTGGAGATGCGCTATCGCAGCGAGTTGCAGGCATTCCTGCGCAGTAATGTGCGTATCGGCATTACCGCGCGCCGTTAGCTACTGCTTTTTCTTATCCTCGAAGGTCCTGATCTCAGCGGTCATTCCGTCCGCGAGATCGTTGGGAATTGGAAACGTGAGCGCGTATTGCGAGATTTTCCATTTCCCGTTCTTCCTGACTAGAACTCCCGTGCCCCTGCTCGTACCATAGCTCTCGCTGTCGAGCAGCTC
>JBDTNA010000113.1:0-8978 GCA_039933985.1 Gemmatimonadales bacterium
CTCCTCTTCATCGGGAGCAGTGCGCCGATCCATGAAAAGGAACTCGCTGCGGAGGAGTCCAACGCCTTCGCCGCCCGCTTCGACGACTTTTTCACCTTCCGCTTCGTCGCCGATGTTGGCGACGACTTCTACGCGGTGACCGTCGAGCGTCGTCGCTGGCTGGCCAGCGGCGGCATGCTCACCGGCTTTCCTCGTTTCGGCGGCACCCTGTCTTTTGCGAACGTCCGCTTCTTCCGCTGCTGTCGGGTCGAGATCGAGCGTTCCTGCATCACCATCGAGCACGACACGCGTTCCCTGCGGAACGTCGAGAGCTCGCGGATTGATCCCAGCGACTGCCGGAATGCCGAGCCCGCGCGCGAGAATCGCCACATGCGACGTTGCACTTCCCATCGTGGTGCAGAACCCTCGCACGTTGGCGGGATTGAGCGATGCAGCTTCAGACGGCGCGAGATCGTCAGCGATGACGATTGAATCCGGCGGAATCAGCGGTGACGAGTCGTCGTCGCCGATGAGCAGATGCAAAACGCGGCGGCCCACATCGTTGAGGTCCGCCGCGCGTCCCGCGAGAAGTTGATTCTTCAAACCGAAAAGCCGATTGGCCTGGGCGGTGTAAGCTGCGCGCCAGGCGAATGGCGCGCTCGCGCCGTTTCGAATGTGTCTTGCAGCTTCATCGAGAACTTCCGGATCCTCGAGCAGCTCCTGATGCGCGCCGAAGATTGCCGCGCGACCGCCGTCCGATTCCGAAGCCATTCGCTCTCTCAGTGCCTCGAGCTGCAGGTGCGCAAATGCGATCGCCGAATCGAGCGCGCGTCGCTCCTGATTTGGATCGGCTGCACGCTCTTCGATCACTGCATCGGGATGTCGCAGCTGGAACACCTGTCCGATTGCGACTCCGGGCGACGCGCCGACCCCGCGCAGTGTTCGTCCCGACGCGTCTTCGCTCAACGTACCGGTCGGCACAGTCGAGGAGGCCGTCGCGGGTTCCTCATCCGGACCGAGCTCATGCTTCAATGTGTGCTCAATAGCCGCGATCGCTTCTGCCGCGTTCTCACCTCGCCCCACGATCGTGATGGTGTCGTGACCGCCCACCTCGAGCGCCATGATCGACACGACACTTCGCGCATTGGCCTCGCGTCCATCCTTGACCAGGCGCACGTCGGCGGCAAATCGCCTCGCTGCTGCTGCGACCAGCGCGGCGGGACGAGCGTGAAGACCGGTTGCATTGGCCACAACGATCGGGCGCGATTGCACGGGTTCATCCGATCGGGAACCTGCATCAGCATTGCCGCTCTTTAACCGGACGTCCATCAGCACGTCTTGCCCTGCCGTGACTTTGCCGGAACGCGCGCCGATCGACGCGACGCTTTCGACGTTCGCAACGAGCACCTGCGTGAGCAGGCTCCGCGCTCGTGTCGCGACAAAATCCGCGTCGAACGCGATGAGCGTGTCGCCGGTCTTTACCTGGTCACCGGCCTTCACGTGGGCCGTGAAGCCGCTGCCTTTCAGCTCAACGGTATCGAGGCCGATGTGAATGACTATCTCGGTTCCGTCGGCATCGAGAGTGAGCGCGTGCATCGCGCGATGCACCTGAATCACCCGCCCGTCACATGGAGCGAGAAGCTTGTCGCTTGTCGGATCGATCGATGCTCCATCACCAACGAGGCGATCAGCAAAGACAGGATCCGGAACGTTTTCGAGCGGCACGATGACGCCCGAAAGGGGCGCCATCAATGTCAGCTTCGACCCTGCCACTACTTCACCGCGTGAAGACGAATCGCCTGGCCACCGCCGGGCGCCATCTTCACCGAGAGGTGCGACGCGGAAGTAACTGTCCTTTTGCTTATCACGATCGGCAGTGGATTCGTGAGCCCGCTTGCTCCCGGACCGTCAGCGTAGATCTCGGCCACATACGATTTGCCCGCTGGCAGGAACGAAAGCGGCACGTCGAATGTGCGCGATTCTTCATCCGTTATCGCGCCGATGAACCAGTCCGGCGAGCTTCTCTGCTGGCGGGCGACGATGACGTAATCGCCGATCTTGCCATTCAATACCTTCGTCTGCTCCCAGTTGACCGCAACATCGCGGATGAACTGGAATGCCGGCTGGTTCGCGTAGTTCTCGATCAGATCGGCAGCCATCTGCACGGGTGACCAGAGCACCACGTAAAGCGCGAGCTGCTTGGCGAGTGTTGTTCGCGGATGCGAATCTTCGGGGCCACGGGCAGTTCCCGTCGGCCGCTTGATGAGAATGTCGAAGATACCCGGCGTGAAATCCATCGGGCCGGTGAGCATGCGCGTGAAGAAGAGAATAGTCTCGTGCTCCGGAGGGTTTCCACCGTCGCCGCTCCATGCATTGTACTCCTGACCTCTCGCGCCCTCGCGCGACATCATGTTCGGATACGTGCGTCGCTCGCCAGTGTCGTGAATCGGTTCATGCACAACCATGCCGATATGGTACTTCGCGGCCATGTCCAATACGTGGCGATGGTGGCGAACGGCAAACTGTGAATAGTGTGAATGTCCACCGCTCAGCGTGTCGGTGACGTAACCCGACTTGATCGCATCGAGTCCAAGCGAGTTGTACAGCTTGAACGCGTCATCCATCTGGTTCTCGTAATTCTCGATGCCGCCCGACGTCTCGTTGTGAACGATGATCCGGACGTTCTTCGATTTTGCATAAGCAGCGAGACCGGGCAGGTCGTAGTCGGGATAGGGCTTCGTAAAGGAGAACGCGTTGCGATTGTCGATCCAGTTGCCGTCCCATCCGATGTTCCATCCTTCAACAAGAACTCCGCCGAGACCATTTGCTGCAGCGAAGTCGATGTACCGCTTGGTCTGCGCGGTCGTCGCACCATGCTTCGGGCCGGAATTCCACGTGTCCGTGTTGATGTGCATTCCCCACCAGATGCCGACGTACTTCATCGGCTTCACCCATGACACATCGCCGAGCTTGTTTGGGGGATTGAGATTGAGTCCGAGCACAGACGGAGCCAGGTCGATTGCCCGATCGGCGATCTGGATCGTGCGCCACGGTGTGACGAGTGGTGTCTTTGCGCGGACCTTCACTCCATCGTGCATCGGCGCAAGCGCAGCGACAAGCGTTCTGCCTTCGAGGCCCCAGCCGGCGAGAAACATTCTCGGATAGTCCACGAGATTCGCCTCGTGAATCACCATGAAGGTCTTTCCGTCGGTCGATTCAGTCGTGATCGGAGTCTGAACGCTGTCGAGCCGGCTTACTGGCGATGATGACCAGAGCATTTCCGACCGGTCGAGCCGCGGATGATCGGAAGGAATCCACCAGGCTTTCGGATTGTCGGCGAAGTTGAACTCGGTGAGCTCATCCTGGATGACTACATCGTTCAATCCGTCCTGCGCGGGGATTTCGTAACGGAAGCCGATGCCGTCATTGAACGCCCTCACAACCACCTCGAATTTTCGTGAGCGCTGTCCGGTCTCCTGAACCGAGACTCTCATCTCGTTGTGGTGATCGCGCACCTTCGCCACTTCGCCCCACGGCTGAGTCCACGTCTCGTCGAAAGTGCTTTTCGAAGTATTCACGATGCGGAGACTGTCGCGCAGCATCGGCGCGCCCCGGAACGCGAAACCCAGTCGCGATGGGCGAAGCAGCTCTTTTCCGTCGCGCTTCAATGTGTAGAAAAGGCCGCCATCCCGAATCCCGACCGCCACGACGGTTCGGCCGTCAGGTGAAGCGACTTGCGGATCATCGGCGAATGTCGCCGAGCTAAGCGCGCCCCAGGCGAAAACGATCGAGAGCATGCGCGTAGCGCCGTGAATCCGTGTCTGCATTTTGTTGGTTCTCCAGAGCCTCATTGTCAGCCTTATCGCGAAAGTTCGATATGTAACCCTGAAGTGGGTCGAGCGTTGGAACCGGCACCCAGCCATTCACACGGCCGCCTGTCCCGATAACAACACTCGGCGCGCTTGCTCCACCTACGCGTGATTTTGCGGAATAACGACCGCTGGCAAGAGGGTTCTCGGTCGCGCTGACCGTCGCTTCCTTGATCGGCGGACGCGAAGCCGACTCCGAGCACAAACGCTACATACGTCCGCAGGATCGCGTAGTCGATGAAGCCGGGATGAAGCGTGGTTGCCATCGATCGACTCTCCGCACGTGGTGAATTCGCCGAGTAGTATGGACTTGCGTATGCGGCGGCGATAGTGGGGAGCGTGTCGCCAGGCACCTATCGCGTGCCCTTTAGAATGTGTTCCACTTTCGAGAGATAGGCCTGCGCGCGAGCGCGCTGCTGCTGCTCGCTCACAAAGACGGCGCTCGTGAGAGCGATGCGCACTGTGGTGTCGTGCGCCCCGGTCTCCTCCATCTCGATGCGGACAACGCCAAGTCCGACCGGACGCGACGGATCACGAGCCGTGATGAGCCACGTTCGATCGTTCAATTGAAGCTCGCGCTCCGGAATCAACCCGACTTGAGGAACCGCAAACTGAGCCGCCTGGCGAATTTGAGAATTGCCTCCAAAAAATTCCTTGCCGCGGACGAGGGTCTTTCTTGGGAGTGCCTGCGCCGACGTGCAAAGCATCTGCGTCGGTCCAACAATGAGCAGAAGTCCGCAGTCGATAGGCGGCCGCGTCACAGCAGGCTTTGATGGCGGCGGCACGGGAGGCTTCGCCACCTCCCGAATTGTCATATCGGAGAGCTTAACCGGCGTCGCGGATAGTCGAAGGACGATTCTAAGGCGTGCACCCGATGAGACCGACAAAATTGTGTCGGCGGGTGCATAGCCCAGATACGTGGCCCGCAGGTGATACCGTCCGGGCTTCAGCTTCTCGAATCTGAATGACCCTCGGGGATTTGGCGTCCCGGGCCGCGCAGCACCTACCAGCCACACCCGTGCGGGCATAGGCTTTCCGTCCTCATTCCTTAACACCTGCCCCTCGATCGATCCGGTGGCGGCAGTCTGCGCGCGCGCCGAAGATGCGGATACAAGCGCTCCGCTCGCCGAGAAGATCAGCGCCAATGAGTGTCTAAGCATCGCCCTGATAAAGACCTGCTGTCTGATGAATGATCCTTAGCATATCTTCTGCGCGAGCACTTTGCCCTGGAAAATGGCCACATTCGAAGAACGAATAAAAGACTTTCTTTCCAACGCCTACGACATCGAGCGCGAGCTGGGCGGCGGCGGGATGAGTCGCGTGTTCGTCGCTCGCGACCGGCTACTGGGCCGAAATGTCGTGATCAAGCTCCTGTCTCCCGAGCTGACAGCTGAGGTCAACCGGGGACGTTTCAACCGCGAGATTCAGGTGGCTGCGCAGCTGCAGCACCCCCACATCGTCACCCTGCTTTCTGCCGGTGAAAGCGCAGATCTCGTTTACTACACCATGCCGTTCATCGAGGGCGAGTCTCTCAAGTCCGCGCTCGAGAAGAACAAGAGACTGGCGGTCGAAGACGTCGTACGCGTGCTCTACGATGTGGTCGACGCGCTTGCATATGCGCATGCTCACGGCGTCGTTCATCGCGACATCAAGCCGGCAAACATTCTTCGGTCGGGAAATCACGCGCTTGTAACTGACTTCGGCGTCGCCAAGGCACTCAATGCGTCGATGCCATCGACCGCGATGACGTCAACGGGAATGGCGATCGGCACTCCCGCGTACATGGCGCCCGAACAGCTTGCCGGCGATCCGACGGCAGACCACCGTATCGACATCTACGCAGTTGGTCTGCTCGCATACGAGCTGCTGAGCGGAGAATCACCCTTTGCGGCATCGACCGCCCAGGGAGTGCTGGCGGCGGTGCTGACGCGGGATCCGACTCCGCTGAGCGTCGTACGCGAGGACGTCCCGCTCAAGCTTTCCGACATCATCATGTCGTGCCTGTCAAAGATGCCGGGCGGACGACCGCCCACCGCCGAGGCACTTCTCGACGCCCTCGACTTGATCGCAACATCGTCCGGCGAAATCAGAACGAGGGAGCACCGCGTTCCCTCAAATCAGCGAACGACTCCGATTCCGATGGCGATTCCGCTGTCCGGAGCTGTTCCGGTGACGGGGCCGGTCACTGCCGCTACTACCCAGGTTCCAGCGGAGAAGGGTCGCAAGACACTTCTTCTCGCCGGCCTTGCCGCGGTGCTGCTGGCCGCTACTGCCGCCGCGTTGTTCTGGCCGCGTGGGGATTCGAAATCTCCGTCAGCGAGCGTCGAGCCGCCGAAACCAGTCGGCGCCGCCGCTCCAGCCGGAAATCCAGTCGCCGCCGCGCCAGTAATGATGACGATCGACACTGCGGCGATTGCTGAAAGCGTCAGGCAACGGCTTGCAATGGCCGAAGCGGCGAACAAGAAGGGCTCGGCTCCAATCAACGTTGATTCCATCAGACGGCGCGTACAGCGCGAGATCGCTGATTCCATTGCGCGGGCAAATGCGCGCCGGGTTGCCGCGGCGCCATCGATCGTCGCACCTGCGCCCGTCGCGGCGGCTCCTGCCGCGGCACCTGCTCCGGCGCCTGCAGCTCCGACTTCCGTTACCAACGCGGCTCCTCCGCCTTCGGGAAAAAAGCGGCTTGCGATAACAGATCCCAAGCCGAGCGATCAGCCCGCGCTGAACGCGTTCTCGCGCGCATTGGTAGATGCGGTGCGCGTCTCACTCGACAATGGCGACGCATTCGATCCCGTCGATCAGGATTCGGTGCGAAGCGCGGTCGCACGCACAAAATCACGCGATGAGGCAGCAAAGATTCTGAAGCCCGACGTGATGCTTTCTCTCGGCTATATCAACGCGGGCGATGCTGTAAACGTCATAGTCACCGTATGGGATTTGCGAAGCAATTCGAGCTTCGGAATTCGCGTGACTTCGTCGCGTCTCGACCCCGCACATCCGGAGAATTATCTCGGTCCGCTAGTGCAGTCCGTGATGAAGCAGCTCGACGATCTTCAGCGCGCGCCGACTATATATCGGCGCTGACAACCGGTAATCATCGTCAGCGAACGCCGATGCGCTCGCTACCGGCCCAGGTTCTACAGGTGAATTCGCGCAGACCGCAATAACAAAACAAAATCAACGCCCCGACTACAAACGATCGCCACGGATTGAACGGATCTTCACGGATAAGATCAAGAACGATTCTTTGGTTTTTCAATCCGCGTGAATCGATTTAATCCGTGACGATCGTTTGTAGTTGGGGGGTTGATCTTGAGGATTCCTGCCCTGCAGAAAGGCCTGCGACGTGTGGCTAACGTCTCGCGGATCCCATCACCGCAATTCCAAACAGATCATTCCAACAAAGCGGGCGCCTTGACATCGGTGCCGGATCGACGTTATGTACTACTCACAATCGAAATACCTGTGGTCATTTGCCGCGTATTGCAGCCACGTTAAATAAATGCTAAAAAGCGTAGAACGCCCGCGGATATCCTCTGTGGGCGTTCTGCATTCGCGGAGTCACCTCCTGGAGGTTTTGTCATGGCCCGCGAAATAACTGTTGGTCTCGCCGGATGCGGCGTCGTCGGTGGCGCGTTGGTCCGCCTGCTGCACGACTCCCGTCCCACCATCGAATCGCGCTACGGAGTGCGGTTCAACCTGTCGAGCGTCCTCGTGCGCGATGCCGCGCGCGACCGATGTCTTCCCGTTTCACGCTCGATCTTCACAAGCGATCGCGGCGCATTTATCGCCGACGATGCTGACATCGTCGTCGAAGCGACCGGCAACTCTGAAGCGGCGAGCCACCTCGCGCATTCTGCCCTGGGACGCGGAAAAAGATTCGTAACCGCTAACAAGGAGCTCATCGCAAGTGAAGGCGCGGAGCTCGACTCGATCGCCAGAGCCACGTCCACCACTCTCGACTTCGGCGCGTCGGTCGGCGGAAGCGCTCCGGTCATCCCGCTGCTTCGCGATCTCATCGGCGCATCAACGCCTAAGTCTGTGCGCGGGATACTCAACGGCACGTCGAACTATGTTCTTTCGCTCGTGGAGCGCGGTTCGACGCTCGAGGAAGCGCTTGCAAGTGCTCGATCGCGCGGACTCGCTGAACAGGATTCATCACGCGATATCGACGGAAGGGACGTCGCGGCCAAACTGGCGATCATTGCCTGGGTGGCATTCGGCGTTTCTCCGTCGCGACTCGAGATATCGAGATTTGGAATTGCCACGCACACATCGCGTCTCATCGAAGCCGCGGCCAGCCTCGGCGGATGCGTCAGACTGCTTGGCGAGTGCGCCGTCGTTGGCGACCGAAGCATCGCGGTGTTCGTAGAGCCGGTCGTTGTCGCAAAGGAAGATGCGTTCGCTCGCACTGTTTTCGAGGACAATCGCGTTGAAGTAGACCTTGGCTGGACCGCGCCACTGAGTGTATCAGGACCGGGTGCCGGGGGACTCCCAACCGCTACCGCGATACTCGGCGATCTTCTCAGCGCCGTTTCGCCGCGCAACGGGCGATTCGTGCCGAAGCAGGAGACGTTCAGCAGCGTTGAAGATCCGCGTGATCATCGGTGGCTTGTGGTTCATGATGATCGGTACGAGGTCGTGACTGCGCGTCGAAATGTGCTGCGCGACAGAATTGCCGAGCTGGGTGAAGGCGAGCGCAATGTCGCCGTGGCAAGACTCGAGATTCTCACCCGCGCGCCGGAGAACGAATGACTTGCGCCGTGTACGTGTCGCGGACGAGCGACCTCGAGATTGTCGGCCCTACCGACGCGCCGGTTGTTGTAGTGCTGGGCGGAATTTCCGCATCCCGCCACGTGACGGCATCGTCCGATGATCCAACGCCTGGCTGGTGGAACGGTTTCGTCGGGCCCGACAGGACGATCGACACCGAACGGTTCAGGGTGGCGAGCATCGACTACGATGTATCGCCGGTTGGATCCCGTCCGGCTACTGCGTCGGATCACGCCGCCTTGCTGGGCCGTGCACTCGATGCCGAAGGCATCGACGAAGTTCACGCGGTGGTGGGCGCTTCATACGGCGGAACCGTTGCGCTCGCATTTGGTGCTCGCGAGCTCGACAGGGCTCGTC
>JBDTNA010000114.1:0-8945 GCA_039933985.1 Gemmatimonadales bacterium
GGCGTTCTGGCCATTTGCGCTCTCCAGAGCGCCGAGGCTGCGGATGCGATCGCGGAGGCGGCAGCGCGGACGGGTCCGTTAAATCTTGAGCTGTAGGCCACATACGAACACGCGACAGCACACTCCGCGATCAGCCGCGTAGGTCCACTGACTCCTCGCCTGCTGAGCGCAGCGCGTCGAGCGCGCCACGTATTCTTCGCGCCAATCTCGCGTTTTCTCGGATCTCTCGCCTGCGAGCCGACCACGGCGCGGTAGCGGTAAATCACGCGGTCAACGAACACCGGGCGAGAGATTTCTTCCAGCTTATAGACCAGATCCCTGTCCTCCGCATATTCCATTGCGCAATCGAGCCCCGCCGTTCTGTCATACGCGCTTCTTCTAAAGCAGCGAATCGCTCCCACGGGTCCGTCGATAATCGCCGTGCCGCCGCGTGGAATCGCGCCACCGTGGATCCCAATAATCGCTGTCAGCGACTCGTCGTATTCCGCAAAGCGCGAGTACACCAAACTGGCCTCAGGATTCTGGTCGAACGCATCGAGGAGTGTCGCTGTGGCATCGGGCTCAAGCGTGTCGTCCGCGTCGAGGATTGCGACTATCTCTGTTGTCGCCCGCGAGATCAGGCGCTGAAGCGTGCGTGTGTAGCCGAGATTCTGTTCGTTCACCAGGAACGCGATTCGTTCATCCCGGAGCTCGCGAACAGCCGCCAGTGATTTGTCGGTGCTTGCATCATCAGCAACGATGGCAAGCCATCGAGGATCCGACTGGTTGAGCAGCGATTCGAGGCACACTCGCACGTATGCTTCTTGATTGTAGTTGGCGATCAGATAGGTGATGAGTCCAACTACGCTGCCGCTCATCGGCGATTGTCCAGGGCCATTTCCACAGGCTCCTCTTGCGCCATGGCGAGTGCTTCCAGGGGTGACGATGCGAATCGAACACCTGCGACATCCCGCATCCATGTGTCGTAGAACGAGGAGAGCTTGCCGTAAGAGTTGTCTATCAGGATGGTCGGGATCTGCATGAGCATGGCGAGAATATGACCGTGCAACCGGTCTGTGATCACCAGCTTTCCCTCCGAAAGCATGTCTAGTCCGCGACCGAGGCGTTGGCGTGCAAGCGGCACGTAGCTGCGCATTAGCAGTCTGCGCCAAACATCGGTTGACGGGAAGCGAACGGTTGCTCCCATCAGACAGTAGTTGATGCGGCGAAGCGGGGTGGCGCGATCGTCAGGCCAGTCGGTTAGTCCCGGTGCGTCCTCCGGAGCATCCCAAACGCGTTCTCTATCTTTCCGCGAGATCCAGACGATTGGCCGGGCAGGAGCGCGCGATCGATCGATGGTGCCGAGGCAGAACGCCATGTCAGGGCAAAGCTCATTCGGCACGTTGAATTCCCTCCTGGCGAGCTCGAGACTGCGTTCGTCTCGCCACAGAAGGATGACATTGCGGTGTGATTCCACTGCAGCTCGTGCGCGATCCAGGGCATCCCTGCGCTCGAAATACATGGATTGCGGAAGCTGAATTACCGGAGTGTCGGGAAATGCACGCAGAACATCTTCCCGATATGCCTGTCCTATCGGCCACAGATCACCGAAGCTGCCGCCTCCAGTTAGAAGAATGATTCCGTCACCAATAGCCCTGCCGAGTGCGCGCCGGTCGTAGGTGCGATAATCGGGAACGACGCGAGGCGGCGCGATGGAGAGTGATTTCAGACATGCGAGCTGGCCGAGGTAGATCGCGTTGTCACCAGGGTTGGGTCCATTCTGGAAAGCGACCACGGCGTCAACCGACCGACTCGCTAAGAGAGGCCGCAGTGTTTGCTCAACGCGTCCGCGCAGATTCGCGACTCCCTCTGCCATTGTTGTCATCATCAAATCATTCGAAAACGGGGATCGCTGAAAACGCGGCCCCATCCAGTAATTGTGGTTCCGCCCACTCCGATGAAAACTGACTGACCTCTTGTGACTTCCTTGCTGCTCACCCTGTCCCACACAACTGACTGCGCCCGGTAGGTACCTGGTCCTACGTTCATCACCTACAACGACAAAGACCGGTTCCTCAGATGGAAACGAGCGAATCCTCAGGCCAATGCTTACAGCAGTTCCAGCATTTTCAGTGTTCACGGTTCCCTGGATCCGCACACGTATTCGCTCACCAGGGTCTACCGTCGCCGGTTCCGGAGAAGAAGTACGACTGAGCGTCACTGCCGCCGCATCGCGCTCGTCGAGGGATTCGGTCGCCGCGCCATAGGCCTCGACGCACTCGGATGGAGTTCCTTCCTTGAGAACCTGGCCACGAGTGAGAAGAATCGCGCGGTTGCAAAGCTCCATGATTCTGTGAAGCTGGTGTGAAACGACAATCGCTGGAACATCGCTGCGCACCATTGCCGCCATTCGGGCGAAGGCCTTCTTCTGAAATGCATCGTCGCCCACCGCCAGGACTTCGTCGATCACGAGTACATCAGGGTCCAGGTGTGCCGCTATCGAAAATCCAAGACGAGCGACCATCCCGCTCGAGTAGTGTTTTACAGGTGAATCGATAAAGGAGCTGAGCTCGGCGAAATCCACGATCTCGTCGAACTTTCTGCCAATCTCGTCCCGGCGCATTCCGAGAACGGCACCCTGCAGATAGATGTTTTCGCGCCCGGTCAACTCATAATGAAAGCCGGCGGCCAGCTCTATGACCGCGCCTAACCGCGGACGCCGCGATTTCCCGGCGCTCACGTGGACCTGGCCCTCGTCCGGACGAAGAATTCCCGCGAGAAGGCGGAGTGCCGTCGATTTCCCTGAGCCGTTTGGTCCGATTATTCCGAGCGCGTTGCCGGGCTCGACGCTGAATGAAACACCGCGCAGCGCCCAGAAGGATTCCCGGGTCCTCCGTGCGCCATTGAGCATTGTTGCCACGGAAAACAGCTCGCGGAGTGAGTCGGAGCGCCTTCCTCGATAAAACCGCTTCCCGACCGAGTCGAACTCCACTCGCGATCCGGAGGGCGCCATCAGTCTCTATTCGTCCAGCAGTGAAAAAGCACGCCGCACAGGCGCAGCGAGCTCACTTCGAAATGCTTTCAGTCCCTCGCGGAACCTCCCCCGGCGAACGCTCTGGTTGAGCGCGCTCACCACTTCTTTTCTCGCCTTTGCCTGCGCAAGTCGCCGCAGATCCTCGACCTCGCGAAACTCCGCGAAATGCTCACAGCTCAAGGAGGACGCCTTCTGCACGAGGTCGGGTGGATTCGGCAGAGTCCTGCACCGATCGAGCGCTCCAAACAAGTCGAGCGCAACCATTGTTCTCACGCACTTGCCACACTCACCGCAGTTGGCATCGCTCAGCGACTCCCAGCAGACTCGAAGAGACTCCAGAGCCGGCGTCGATTGCGAAAGAAACTCGATTTTCTCGATTCGCAGCCAGGCGGCTGCGTCGTGGATGATTGCCGTCGATCGCGTGGAGAACAGCGGATCGGTCACGAGGTGCGAGCCCCACGGAAGCAATTTGCGATACCCACCGCTACCCGGTATGTAGGCCGCGCCGAACCTCTTTTCGAACAACAGCGCGACGCTCGCAAGGGCAGGACCGTGTGCCAGATATCCCCAGCTCGCTTCTCTCCAACGGGTAGTTCGCATGTTGGTCCCTACATCGATCAACTCGAGACCAACAGCATCGGCCAGCTCTTTGTGTCGATCACGGAGACGCACAAAAGCGTTCCGGTCGTCGATAGGAATATCGAATCCCCAGACTGTGATGAGATCGGTGATGTTACGCCGCTCTCCTGGAACCGCTGAGGTACGATCCCGAAGGAGGCTAAACAGGGAGTCGACGCCGCCGGAGAAAAAGCTGGCGGTTCGCTCCTGGCCAACTGTCGCCTGCGTGGTGTCGATCTCGGCGTCAATCGTGGCAGGAGAAAGGTGGGTATACCATGATTGCCAGATCGCCGACAGGCGCGACGAATTTTCGAAGAGGATGGGATCGACTGGCGTTTCGATAGAAAGTCTCTCGCCGAGCGATGCCGCCAGCGGAAGCAGCAACGCGAGCCATGCATTTCCATTCGAGGACAGACTGTCCGCATGGGATTCTGGTACGTCATACCAGTATTCCTCCGATCCGCCGCCTGCATACGCGACTCGGCCGGTCAGCCTGACTCGGCTTGAATCATCTGGTGACCTGTCCAGTCGAATCCCACGGAGCTCCATCAGTCAGATCTCTTCCGCGAATCGGTATTCCGCGCGGTGAAACAACCACCAGCCAGCACCCAGCGTGATGAACGCTGCAATTGCAGCGGGGATGAAAGGCAGCGAGGGCGGCAGCTCACCAGCGAGAAGGATTGATCGATATGCGTCGATGATCGCGGACATTGGATTCAGCCGTAGTATCGCTCCGACAGTTCCGCCGATCCGATCCACGGGATATAGAACCGGAGTCGCGAACATCCACACTGTGAGGGCGAGCTCCAGTGCGTATTTGGCGTCGGCGTAAAACAGATTTGCCATCGCGATCATGAGTGCGACCCCGGTGGTGAAGGCCAGCTGAACAACCAGCACTATCGGCAGAAAAAGGACAGTTACAGGAATCGCGATCTTGTAATACGCCATGAGGACAGCAAGCAACGACGATGCGACCGCAAAATCGACGAAGGATACGATTACGGCAGCGAACGGAAGGATCTCGCGCGGGAATGAAACTTTCGTTACCAAATGCGGATTCACGGTCAGTGAGACAGCACTGAACCGCTGGCTTGAAGCGAACAGGTTCCAGGGCAGCAATCCGGCGTAAGCATAGAGTGGATACGGAACGGCGGTTTGCATAGGCGCCAGACGCGCGAAGACCAGTGTGAAGATGAGCATGTAAAGCAGCGGCATCGCCACCGCCCAGCCGAAGCCCAGAACGGAATTGCGATAACGCAGGGCAAGGTCGCGGCGCACGATTGCCCAAAGCAACTCGCGGAAATCGACCTGCTCCCGCCACATCTCGGAAACTACGGATCGCGCAAATTCCATGGTGAGACAGTGGCGCGTTCCGAGGTTAGCGGCAAGCCTCCGGGCAGGTTCGGGCTTGTGCGGCCGCGTCCGTCGGCCCCTATTAGACCCGGCCTATGGAAATTCTTCGGCAACTTCGCACCCCCAGGGCGAAAGGATCCGATGCGCCAGCCGGGGTAATGCTGCTCATTAACGACCTCGGTCCGGGGGGAGCCGAACGCGCGCTCGTAAACCTGGTGAACAACGTGACGCGGTTCCGCCCGGTGGTCGCCGTTCTCAGGCCAGTCCTCGATCTCGCCGCCGACCTCAACCCGGACATCGAAATAGTGTGTGTCGGTCCTCCCGGGTATCCGACACTGAACGGAACGCCGCGTATGGCGACTGGATCAGCCGCCGAACCGCGAGGGCGACCTCGCGGCCGGATGCTGCTGGAGCTGCCAGGGCTGGTGAGAACCGCTCATCGGCTTGTGAGCGCGGCCCGAGCAACGAATTGCCCCGTCATATCCACCTTTCTCAACAGGGCGCACACCGTAGCGCTCACAGCGCGGATGCTGTTTGACAGGAAGCTGCGCGTAGTGATCAACGTTCATGAGATGCTTTCGGACCACCTCGACCTTCACTTCGCACCTTCCGAACGATGGCTGATGCGAAAATTCATCACTCACGGGTTCCCGAGAGCCGAAAGAATCGTCACCGTCGCTGACGCGGTTACAGCTGATCTTGTACAGAAGTTTGGCCTGACGGCGGACATGATAAGCGTCGCTTATAACCCGGTAGACATGTCGCGAATCAAGACGGCGGGCAGCCTCTCGATCGACGAGAATGAGTGCGGTGCCAATACAATCGTCGCGGTGGGACGCCTCGTGCACCTGAAAGGCTTTGACATCCTCATTCGGGCGTTCGCACTGTTGCCGGTCTCACTCGATGCACGGCTCATTATTGTGGGCGAAGGCGTGGAGCGGAACGAACTGGAGCGACTGATTGCGGAGCTCGGTCTGCGGAATCGAGTGAGCCTCATTGGATTCAGGTCAAACCCCTGGCGATACATGGCACGCGCAAAGGTGCTTGCTGTTCCATCGCGTACAGAGGCGTTCCCGAGCGTGATCGGCGAGGCTTTTGTACTTTCGCTTCCGGTGGTAGCCGCGAATTGCTCTGATGGGATCTCCGAGTATCTCGATCAGGGCGGATGCGGCGTCATGGTTTCGCCGAACGATCCGAATGCTTTGGCAGTCGCCCTCGAACGCGTGCTGGTGGACGTCGAGCTGCGCGAGCGACTCGTTTCGGCTGGAAGGCTGCGTGTACAGGCATTCGATATGACCTCCACTGTGGCCCGTTACGAAGAAATGTTGGCTGGTACTGCGGGCTAGTTCTTCCGCCTACATCCCAACGTGAGCCGGATAGTCTCGGTCTATAGCCCGCGCCGGAGATCGGTCGACCGTCTCGACATGGCGGAGATCCGCTGGCATCGCATGTCGGCCGCTCTCGCAGATCTGGGACACACGGTGCATATGGCGAGTGCCGAGCTCGGCTGGCGATTCCGAAGGAGGATGCCGGATTCACCCGGACTCAGCGTCGTGCCCATTGCCGGCGTCGACTGGGACACATACGACGTCGTGAAGACGGTCTTTCATGCCGGGTTCGAGACACTCGAAAAGTATGGCGGAGCTCATCATCCCCTTATCATTTCCAAGCTTGGATCTGTGGTTGGCTCAAATGATATGCCCGGCGTGTACTTCTACGGTCGCCAGCGCGAACGCCTTTACGCCACGCAGCAGCGAATTGTAGAAACCAGCAAGTTCGCGGCGTTGCTGAGCGAGCCAGCGTTCAGTCTGTGGCGACAGACCCACGGCGACAAACCACAGCTCCTCCTTGTACCTGGAGCTGCGGACGCGGTCATCCCGCTGCCGAACCGCGATCCGTATCCGAAAGAAACCCTGACCCGCTGTCTCTTCGCGGGAAACTTCTACAGCTCCCAGCCCGGGAGTCAGCCGGAGGCTCATCGGGAGATTGCCCTGCGTCTGAACAGGCTGGGTGCGTTGCTGATCGACCGAGGTGCCCGGTTGTTTGTGCTCGGCCCGGGCGATCATCGCTCGCTGGATGCGCGACATGTCTCCTATTGTGGGGCGATACCGTACGAGCGTTCGTGGGACTACCTCCACTTTGCAACCGTCGGCATCGTCGTTGCGGCCGGACCATTCATGCACAACAACGAGAGCACCAAGATCTACTCGTATCTGAGGGCAGGTCTTCCCGTAGTAAGCGAAGCAGGATTTCCAAATGACGATGTTGTTCTCGACTCCGGCCTCGGTTGTGTCGTCGAGAATGGCAATTTGAGTCAGCTGGCTGACACAGCGATCGAAGCGGCGAACGCGGACTGGGATCGAGAGCGAGGAGTGCAGTTCATTCTGGGCGCTCACACATGGCATCACCGAGCGGCCATTTACGATCGTCTCCTGCAGGACCTCGGCGTCGGTGCTTCACGCCGTGTTCGGCAACGCATTAGCTGGAACCAGACGTAGTTTGACTAAGACAAATCGTCTTCCAATCACCCGGTACTATTCACCTTCTCTTTTTTCAGGACGCACGTAATTGCGCGCATTCGCCCGACTTATTCCGTTTCTTTCGATTGTTATCTGCTTTCTGGCGCTGTATCAGATCTATGGCGCAGTGATGTTCGCGCTGAGCGGTCAGATTGCATTCGCGCTCTTCTATGCGCTGTTCGGCTTCGGTGGGTTCGTCCTCGCATGGACACTTTGGTCCAACCGCGGCAAGTTGTCACGGTCGGCTCAATGACCCCTCCGGTCCGCATTGACGAAGCAGCGAAAGTCCGGGCGCTGGCGCGGATCCTCGATTCAGCGATTCGCATCCCGGGAACAGGGATCACCTTCGGCCTCGACTCCATCGTTGGGCTCGTCCCGGGTGTAGGAGACCTGGCCGGGGCCGCGATGTCAGGCTACATCGTGCTCGCGGCCGCGCGCCTGGGTGTGACGCCCGCGGTCGTGGTGCGAATGATTTTGAACCTTGGAGTCGATACCGTCGTAGGGTCTGTACCATTGCTGGGCGACCTGTTCGACGTAGGGTACCGGGCCAATATGCGCAACGCCGCGCTACTTGACCGACATCTTGCCGAGCCGGTCGCAGTCAAGAGGTCGAGCCGGTTGGCTGTATTGGCGGCCGTCGCGGGAATCGTGTTGATCGCAGCGGGGGGAGTTTTCCTCGCGATTCTTGCGGTGCGAGGACTCAACTGGCTTGTCCGGTGATGGCTAACGACTAACCGGGAGCATCGGGTGTCTGACAGGTATAACGGCGTAAGGGCAGGAATCGGATTCGGAAGCGCGCTCGCAATCACCATCTCGTGGAGCGTGAATCATTCGATTCTGTGGGCGATTGTTCATGGCGTCTTTTCGTGGTTCTACGTCATCTACTACGCAGTCACGCGGTAGAGAGGACGAAAACGTCGTTTACTGAATGAGGCAGCTCAGAGATCGATGCCAAAGCTCGAAAGACCCGGCCAGGTGAACACGCCCCATTAGGTTCACTATGTGCCCTTTTCAAAACTAGATCTCGATCCCAGCCTCTTAAGAGGACTGAAGGAGCTTGGATTCGTGCGTCCGACGCCGATCCAGGCTGATGCAATACCTCCCGCGATGCAGGGGAAAGACGTCCTCGCATGTGCTTCGACCGGCAGCGGCAAGACCGCTGCCTTTCTTCTTCCGATCCTCAACAAGCTGATCGACCGCCCGCGCCGCACGACACGCGCGCTGGTGCTCACGCCAACACGTGAGCTGGCGAGCCAGATCGTCGAACAACTGGATGCGATCGCGGTTCATACGCCAGTTACGGCAGCAGTCATCATTGGCGGCGTGGGAATGGGACCGCAGGAGCACGCGTTCCGAAGTGGAACCGATGTGCTCGTTGCAACACCTGGACGTCTTCTCGATCACATGAAGTCGTCGTACGCGAAGCTCGACAAGATCGAGTA
>JBDTNA010000115.1:0-8758 GCA_039933985.1 Gemmatimonadales bacterium
CGTGCTGTACAGAGCCTTGTCCGGATAAAGCTTTCTGAGATCGCCTTCGCCCTGACGACGATGCGCCACGTACAGCCGCAGTGGAGCACCAGGGATGACCGCCAGATCAGCGCCTACACGAACTTCGTCGTAGTCGCTGTAATCTCGGCCGAGTCCCACCTGATAGATCGCATAGCGCTCTGCTGAGTTCGGCGTTCTGTATGAAAGATTCGAGAGCCGCGTGTACGACGCGAACAATCTCTGGTCCGCGACCAGGGGCAGACCTTCGGCCGTCACCGTGAATCCGTACGATGACGGCTCGTTGCAAACGGTGTCGCACTTGTCGATCTGGACGTCATCGAGCAGAAGCTGAGCGCTGAACGTTCCATAGGATTTCGTTCGATATGCGAAATCCCCACCGAAGCTCAGGTTCCCGTCAGTTCTCTCATTGCGCCAGCTCAATCCGAAAACATTCAGGGGATTGAGAAGCGAAAACTCGAGTCCGCGTCCGACTCCCGTGTAGATGAACGACTCGCTGAATCCAATCTCGAATGCTCCTCGATTGATTCCCAGGCGATGCGTCGAGAAGTAGCGGGACGATTCGACACCGGGAGTCAACACGTAATTCTCGAGGCGCGCAGCGACGCTCGAGACGTGAACGCGATCGGTGCCGATGCGTCCGTAGAGATGATCGTACGTGTATGCTTCGTCTCCGAGCTGCAGACCGGATAGTCCGATTGGTCCCCAGTTTCTTCCAACGCGACCGAATGCAATTTGACCGTACTTCCACTGACCGCTGACGTATCCGTCTTCGGTTCGGCCGGCCACCTTTCGCGCTCTGTTTCCGTTGAATTCGGGGTCGTGATTCAGGCGGTCGTCGAGAATCGCGCGCACCGATGCGGCCAGCGAGCCGCCTCCCATCACGAAGTATCCGGCTATTCCGCCCGTCACTCCCTTCTCGAAATCGGCGACCATGAGCTCTCGCCGGTCAGACGACTGCGGCGTCACGTAGAAGTCGAATGTCGCCTTTGCGCGGAACTGGCTCTCACCATGCGTGACTGAAACAGCGGCGGTATCACCAATGTTTGCCAGCTCGTACCGGCCGATCGCTTCCGATAACGCGTCGAGATAAGTCGTTACGACCCTGCCGCTCGTTCTCGCCCGCGCGCTGTCGAGCGCGGCGCGTACTCGACCGACTTCGTACGGCCGCTCTATCGACGAAAGATTCGTGAGAATCCCTCGCGACATCAGTGCGTTGACGTAGGTGTACGCGATGTCGTCAACCGGCAGATACGGCGACGCCTGGGCGTGAAGAACCGACGGCGCCGCGAAAGCGATAACGACCGCCAATGCGAATCGCCTCACCTGTACAAGCCGATGATTTTGAAATCCGGCGTGAGCTGAAGCGCGGGTGACGGCAAATGGATGTAGCCGAGCTGTCGCTTGAATGTCTTCCAAAGACGATTGTCGCCGGGAAGCTTCTCCGCATCGAAGTCGATCGTGAGAAGAAGCTTGCGTTGGGCCCTGATGTTAGCCCCGGTCTCGGGGTCTATCCAGTCGGTGATCGAATGTCCTGCCGACACGCGAAGAAATGACGGCCAGTATTTCTTTGCATCATCCGGCAGAAGTGCATTGACGTCAGCCGAAAGCCAGTAGGTCTGACCGGTATAGTCGAGCGACGGCCTCAGCTCGCCGGGAATGTTGTCGGCGTTCCGTTGCGCTGCCGATGGATAGTAGGAGATGAGTGGCTTGATCGCGCGTGTCGCGGGATGAGTTTCATGTAACACGGCTAGTGCGGTACCCGCTGTATTCGCGAGAAGGTCGGCGTACGAGAATCCGTACTTGGCGTAGTGGCCGTCCCAGATCTCGATCTGAAGCTGGAACGCTGCAGCGTAGGCAGCGCTCCATATGACGGCCTGCTTCTTCGACATGCACGCACTTCGGAGAAACGCATTTCCGAATCGTGCGAGGTGATATCCGCCGGTAAAGTGCCCGAACTTATCCTGGTCTCTGAAGTTCTCGTCCCAATCCGCGCGGAAGAAAAAGTCGGCGCGCTGTCCCGACCACCACGCCCGCTTGAAGTAGCTGTACAGCGCCGCATTACCTCCGACAAACACGGCCGCGACACCGGCTCTTCGCAAAGCGATCTCGTTGCGTTCGAGCCCGCAGTTGGCCTCTGACACTGTCGCAACGGGCTGCGTCGTAATCAGCGAGAGGCCCGTCGAATCCCTCGTGATTGCGGAATCGACAGGCAACTGTGCGTTCGCATTCTGTGCAAACGCCGGGGCCAGAAACGCAATGGCCGCCACCGCGGCGGCCTTCCTCATTAGTCTCAAGAATTCTCCAATCACCACATTCGTCTGCAGCAAATTCGTTTCAATCGCTCGTGCGCGTTATCGCGACTCCATGAAATCATCGTACGCCTCGAGCACCTCATCGGTTCTCACAGTCGCTGCGCCAAGCTTGCCGACCTCGACACCCGCCGCAAAATTCGCAACCACCGCCGCCTCAGCCGGGCTTCCACCGGCCGCGAGTATCGTTGCCAGATACGCTGTCACAGTGTCGCCGGCCCCAACTACGTCGTAAACCTCTCTTGCCGTCGTTGGGATCCTTCCGATCTCACCGTCCGCAGAAATCAGCGCCATCCCGCGCTCTCCGAGTGTAAGCAGGAGATGTTCCACTCCGAGTCGCTCGAACGTCGCCGGAAGCGCCTCCGGATGATCGAGATCTACCGACGCGCCGAGCGCCGACTCGAGCTCGCGACGGTTCGGCTTGAAGATCGTCGCGCCTCGATAGGAAAAGAAGTTCCTGTACTTTGGATCGACGATCACGGGAATTCCGCGCGCCTTCGCCCAGCCGATGCCCTTCGAGATGACTTCGGGAATCAGCACTCCCTTATTGTAGTCTTCGAGGACAAGCGCATCGGCCTCGGCAATCGCTCCTTCCAGCGCCTCGAGCAGCCGCGCGATCTCATCGCCCGCGAGATCGGAATCGTCCTCCTCGTCATAGCGAACCATCTGCTGAGAGCGCGCGACCACCCGGGTCTTGGTGGTCGTCGGCCGTGCGACAGAAACGAGCGCGCGCGTATCGGCCTGGACCTTTCGAAGCATGTCGCGAAGCGTCCCGCCCGCGAGATCCTCACCGACTGCCGAGACGAGCTCACACTGGGCTCCGATCGTGACGATGTTGTTGGCGACGTTCGCCGCCCCGCCGAGCGCCAGCTTTCGTTCCTTGATGCGAACGACCGGAACCGGGGCCTCCGGCGATATGCGGTCGACATCCCCGCGCAGATAAACGTCGAGCATCGCGTCTCCAACCACGGCGACGCGCCGACCCTGCGCCGCCGTCAGCAGAGCCTCCAGCCTGTCTCGAGAGATGCTTTCTATCATCGGGGAGCAAGCTAAGTTGCCGAAGATTGGGTAGCAAACGGGCGTGATTCGCGCTTAGTACTTACATTTGCTTTCGCGAAACAACAGGGAGGGTGGCCGAGGGCTGCCCAACGCGGCGAAGCTCTTACTACGAGACCTAAATTTGCTCGAGCGGTTCAATTACGCGGCGAAGCGCAAAATTCAGTCGTTGCAGGAGTTCTTCGTACTCGGCGGTAAGGCAATCGGATTTGCCTTCTCCCGGCCTTTCTATCGAAGTGACTTAGTCCAGCAGATGGAGTGGATCGGCGTTCAATCGCTGCCGATCGTTCTGCTGACCGGATTTTTCACCGGCATGGTGATGGCGCTGCAGTCGTCAGTGCAGCTGAAGACTTTCGGCGCAACCATGTACATCGGTCGCCTCGTGGCTGCATCGATGATCAGAGAGCTGGGGCCGGTGCTGGCCGGCCTCATGGTCGCGGGTCGCGTCGGCTCGGGAATCGCGGCCCAGCTTGGATCCATGCGAGTGACGGAGCAGATCGACGCTCTCAACACGCTCGGCACAGATCCGATCCGCAAGCTCGTCACACCTCGTGTCCTGGCATCGCTGATAATGCTGCCTATGCTCGTCGTGATCAACGATTTCTTCGGCATCCTCGGTGGAAACGTCATCGCGATGGCGTACGTGGGAATCCCGACGTCGCTCTACTGGCGTACCGTGTGGGAACAGATCGCCGGCGGCGGCTTCATTTTCAAATACATCCCGAACGACTTCGTTCATGGATTGGTAAAGCCGTTCGTGTTCGGAGGAATCATCTCACTGGTTGCCTGCAATTTTGGATTGAAGACGACCGGTGGAACAGAAGGTGTCGGCCTTGCGACGACGCGCACGGTTGTCACTGCCAGCATCCTCATTCTCGTCGTCGATTACTTCATCACGCAGCTGCTCCTGGCGTTTCTCTCCGGATGACCGACAAACCCGACGACCCTGGCAAACCTGCGGACGATCGCCGCTTTTCCACTCCCGGATCGCCACCAGGCGGACCCGCCGGCCCCGGCGTTCCGATCAGACGCGCGAGTGACGAAGAGCGCGTTCGCGACGCGATTCGAAAAGAAATACTCAGCGACAAGCTTCCCGATGCGCTCCCGACTCAGGAGTGGCGCGCCGCAGCAGCAAACAAAGTCGTCCAGCTCGAGCATGTATTTCTCGCGTTCGAGAACCCGATTCTTCAGGATGTCTCGTTCGAAGCGCTTGCGGGCGAGACGATTGTCGTCGCCGGTGAATCGGGAACCGGCAAGTCCACGATTCTCAAACTTCTGCTTCGGCTCCTGGTTCCGGACAAGGGCGAGGTCTACATCGACGGCGACGAAATCACCCAGCTCAAATTCGCCGACGCGCTCAAGGTGCGGCAGAAGATGGGCATGGTTTTTCAGGGAGCGGCCCTGTTCGATTCTCTGACCGTTTTCGAGAACATTGCTTATCCCCTCCGCGAGCACACGACTCTCGATGAAGCGCAGATCGAGGAGCGGGTGAGAGAGAAGCTCGACTTCGTCGACCTGGATCCAGACCGCGTTATGGAACAGCTTCCTTCAGACTTGAGCGGAGGAATGCGAAAGCGGGTGGGAATAGCGCGCGGAATGGCGAACAATCCGAAAATCATGCTTTACGATGAGCCGACGTCGGGTCTGGATCCGCTGACTACAGCGACGATCACCCACCTCATCATCAAGCTTCAGCGAGAGCTGGGAGTGACGAGTATCGTCGTCACGCACGATATTAGGTCCGCGTTCAGGATGGCCAGCAAGATCGCGGTGCTCTACGATCGAAAGATTTGCTTTTTCGGCACTCCTGAAGAAATGTCTGGCAGCAACGACAAGTATTTGCATGATTTCCTTGGCGGATTCTGAATGAAAATCACAGATCGGGTATACGGATGAAGAGATCAGCGGTCATAACGTGGGATCAGCTGAAGGTTGGGGCGGTCATCGCAGTGGCGATCGCAATCATGGGAGTCGCCATTCTCAAGCTTGGACAGTCGGCCCATTTGTTCAGCAAGCGCTACGATCTGGTGACGTTCATACCCAACACCTCGGGGCTTAGAGTCGGCGGTCAGGTAACGGTCGCTGGCCAGCTTGCTGGTACCGTGAAGCAGATCGAGTTCCTTCCGGTCGACGCTGACACGATGAAAAACCTCAAGGTCACCGTTGCCATTGACCAATCGGTTCAGAATCAGGTGAGGCGCGACTCCCAGGCCAAGCTCAAGACTCAGGGTTTGCTGGGCGACAAGGTGTTCGACATTGCGCCGGGCACGCCTCGCTATCCGATGTTGAAACAGGGAGATACACTCGCCCTCGGCGAAGCTCTCGATCTCGACGCCGTCCTGGTCCAGGCGTCAGGCGCTGTCGACCAGGTGTTGGCTCTCACGGGTTCGCTTCAGGTGGTAGCGAATGACATAACGGCGGGCAAGGGAACTGTTGGCCAGCTCCTGACGAACAGGCAGCTGTACGACAACCTCAATTCGACGATCGCAAACAGCAACGCGCTGATGGTGCGTCTTCAGAATCCGCGAGGAACCATTGGCCAGCTGTTGAATGATCCGTCGCTCTACAACAATCTCAACCGGATGCTTTCGGCGGCCGATACGGTGGTTGCCCAACTTGGTGGGAACCTGGCATCGAGCAACGGAACGCTGGGCAAGCTTCTTCGCGACGATGCGCTGTACAACAGGCTGGTGTCTGCAGTCGCAGGCGTCGATTCGCTCGTCGGCACCATGTCGGCTGGCAACGGAACTGTGAAGAAGCTCTTCACCGACGATCAGATGTACGCCGAGATTCTGAAAGCCGTAGCATCGTTGAACCTGGTTCTTACTGACGTGCGGAATGACCCGAAGAGATACACACGAGGTTTGATCCGGGTCTTCTAGCCTCGGGGGCCAATGCCTATTGGGCGCGGCCCCCCTTAGTTTGAAACATGGTCTCGCACGAGCTCGACGTCATTGTCACACGTGGTGACTCGGTTGAATCCTTTCATCGGGTTCATGCCGCCGTCGTAGACGCGAGCGACCGCCTCCTCGGCGGATCCGGCGATCCCGGACTGGTAACCTTCTGGCGTTCCTGCGCTAAGCCATTTCAGGTAATGCCCCTTATCGAATCAGGCGGATTCGATGCAAAGGGATGGGGACAGGAAGAGCTTGCGTTGACATGCGCGTCACACGGCGGCGAACCCGAGCATGTGGCGATCGTCGAAGCGATGCTCTCGAGGCTCGGACTCGAGGAAGGGGACCTCGCCTGCGGACCGCAGGATCCGCTCTCTCCCCGCGGCGCGAAGATCGTGCGGGAATCGGGAGTTCGCATCAAGCGCACGCACAATAATTGTTCTGGCAAGCACACCGGCATGCTCGCGCTGGCGCAGCATCATGGCTGGAGCATCGCGGGCTATGAGCGGGCCGAACATCCGGTTCAGCAGGCGATGCTGAATCAGGTCGCTCTCTGGACCGGCACGGGACCGTCGCAGATTGAAGTCGCAGTCGATGGATGCGGCGCGGCGGTTTTTGGTCTACCGCTCGACAGGATGGCACGAGCCTACGCGCGCCTTGGGTCGGCCGCTGAGCGCGGCGAAGAAATTCCCGAACGAGTTGTTGCAGCGATGGGCCGGTATCCATTCCTCGTCGGCGGTACGGAAAGATTCGACTCGATTCTCATCGAAGAAACGAACGGCCGGGTAATCTCCAAAGTCGGAGCAGAAGGCGTCCACTCGGCCGTGATTCTCGATCAGTCGATTGGCGTCACTATCAAGGTCGAAGATGGTAGCCCGCGCGCGCAGCACCCCGCGCTTGTCCGGCTTCTTCAGGATCTCGATGCGCTCCCCGATCCGCTGCCGCCGCGACTCGCCGAATTTCTGCGGAAGCCGGTGAAGAATTCTCGAGGAGAGATCGTGGGCGAGACGACGGTAGGCGCATCGCGCCGCTCGGGCGTCGCGGACCTTGCCGCAATTTGACTTCAGATGCGCGCATCCGATGCCGCCCCCGACTTAAAGCGATCAGAAATTGTCTTCCCTAGATGAGCAGACCAGGTGCCTTGTGCAGATAGCCGCGGCGATTGCCGGCGCGGATGAGCGTACTACCCGCGCGGTGATGGAAGACGCAGTGGGACGCGCAGATCCGGCGGCCGTCGATGAGGTGATTCTTCAGTCGTATCTGTTCGCAGGCTTCCCGCGGACGTTGAATGCGGCGCGTACCTGGCGTGTTGTATCCGGAACCGTTGCGCCCAATTCCGATTCGACGGCAGAGCTGGTAAACGGCAGCGACTGGGTTGGACGCGGTGAGGAGACTTGTCGAACGGTTTACGGCGAGTCGTACGATCTGCTGCGTGACAACATTCGCGAGCTGCATCCGGCTCTCGACGCATGGATGATCACCGACGGATACGGCAAAGTCCTGTCGCGGCCCGGCCTCGATCTTCGAATACGTGAGCTGTGCATTGTTGCAGCGTGCGCCGCGAGCGGTCAACAGCGCCAGCTCCATTCTCATCTGCACGGCGCGTTGAATGCGGGCGCGGGTGCAGGTGAAGTCTCAGCCGCGCTTTCCGCGCTCGATTCTTTGATAGACCCCGATCAGCTTGCCCGATATCAGTCACTTCTGTCGCGTGTCGTGAACAAGCGGCATCCTCGACCAACGGCGGAGAACGCCAATGTTTGTTGATCGCGTAGTCGTAAAGATCGAAGCCGGAACCGGCGGATCGGGGTGCACCTCTTTCCGTCGTGAATTCCGCGTCCCCATGGGAGGCCCCGATGGAGGCGACGGTGGCCGCGGAGGAGACGTAATCGTTCGCGGTGACAGCAACCTCGCGACGCTTCTCGACTACACATATCGCGATCGCTGGGTCGCGGAGCGTGGTGAGCACGGGATGGGGTCGAACAAGTCCGGGCACTCCGGAGCCGATGTCATCCTGCCTGTGCCGCCGGGAACGGTCATTCGCGACACCAATTCTGGCGAGGTTGTCGCCGAAATTCTCGAGGATGGTCAGGAAGAGAAGGTTGCCAAGGGGGGCCGAGGCGGGAAGGGAAACACCTTCTTTGCTACGCCCACGCATCAGTCTCCGCGCGAATGGCAGCCGGGCGAAGAGGGTGAGATGAAGACCCTCGAGCTCGAGCTCAAGCTGATTGCCGACGTGGGTTTTGTGGGGCAACCGAACGCAGGCAAGTCGACGCTGCTGTCAGTGATTTCCGCCGCGCGTCCGAAGATCGCCGACTATCCGTTCACGACGCTGGCTCCAAATCTCGGCGTGGTTCAACTATCCGATCATCGGACGTTCGTTGTCGCCGACATTCCGGGCATCATCGAAGGCGCGCACGAAGGTAAGGGACTGGGTCTACAGTTCCTTCGGCATATCGAGCGCACGCGCATCCTGGCGTT
>JBDTNA010000116.1:0-8734 GCA_039933985.1 Gemmatimonadales bacterium
GTTGACTACACGACTGCGCAGGTGCTTCGTGCGGCCCTGAAAATCATCGGAGTCGCTCCGGGACTCAAGACAGTTTCGAGCGCGTTCTACATGATCCCCAGTCGCGACTGGGAAGCATCAGCAGGCGTCCTGACGTTCACTGATTGCGCCGTTGTGCCGTACCCGACCGCTTCGCAGCTCGCTGACATCGCAATCGCAGCCTCGGAAGATCGGAAACGAATCGTCGGAGATGAGCCAAGGGTCGCTCTGTTGTCGTTCAGCACAGCGGGAAGCGCATCAGGAGCCAGTGTCGATCTCGTGCGAGAAGCATTGGCGATGATACGATCCCGCGCGCCCGGACTTGCGGTGGACGGAGAATTGCAAGGTGACGCGGCGCTGGTACCATCGGTCGCAGCCCGGAAGTCGCCGGGCAGCACGATCGGAGGCGATGCCAACGTGCTCGTGTTTCCAGATCTCGACGCGGGCAACATCGCTTACAAGCTCGTCCAGCGGCTCGCTGGTGCGAGTGCGATCGGTCCGATACTCCAGGGTCTAGCCCGTCCCGCTGCCGATCTCTCGCGCGGCGCGAGGCCGGAGGACATTATTAACGTCGCCGCGATTACGGCGCTGCAGTCGGCGGCCGGGCCGGTTCAGAACTAATTCGGAGACAAAGAATGAGTTTCGCTATCAGCAAGCAGGGGGAGGTTGTCGTTGTGGATGTCGAAGGGCAGCTAATCGTTGGTAACCGCCAGGAGCTCAAGCAGAAAGTCCTCGACGAGCTCGAGAAAGGCGAGAAGAAGTTCCTGATCGATTTCAGCCAGACGGGCTACATCGACAGCTCCGGACTTGGAGTGCTCGTTTCGCTGTCGAAGAAGATCCGTGAACAAGGCGGCGAGCTGCGCCTCGCAAATCTCAATGACGATCTTCAAACGCTGTTCGAGCTCACAAAGCTTGATACGCTCTTCCAGATTTCGGATTCGCGGGAGCGTGCGCTCGAGAGTTTTTGATGGCTAAACCCCGCGTCGCTCTCGATGTCGAGATACCCAGCGACGTCAGTTACATAGAAGGTGTTGTTGAGCTCGCGACGCGAAAGTGTCGCGAGCTTTCAATTCCTCCTCAGAAATGTTCGCTGAACGTCCGGGTCGCGCTCGCTGAAGCGATCTCCAACGCGATCCTTCGGGGAAACGGTGACGCCGCACACAAGCACGTTCGAGTAAAGGCCGTCGTTCATGATGACGCCGTCGTCTTCGACGTCGTTGACGAGGGGCCCGGCTTCGACCTCGGCGCCGACAGGCCCGACCCGACGTCACCCGACAATCTCGAGAGGGAAGATGGTCGTGGTCTATTTCTCATGCGCCAGCTCATGGACAACGTTGAGCGCTTTCAGAAGAACGGGAACGTTGTCAGACTGACGCTCAAGCGGCGATGAAAGAGCTCGACGCGGTGCTGGTGGCATTCCGCGATTCAACGCTGTGTGATGCCGCTGTCTGGAGCGCACGGGACGCGGCGTCGCCCGGACCGACTCTTCTTGCCCGATCCGGAACGAAAGCAACTCCACCAGACAAACTGCCTGAGCCCGGATCGCTCGCGCCGATAAACGCGAACGATGGAACAATGATCGTTGCCGCTGTTCCAGGGGTGAAGCGCACCTGGGTGACCGTTTCACCGTGCGAGCCCGATCGGCCTCCAGCCGAGAATCATCTCCGAATGCTTGTTCCGGTCGTGTCGCAGATTCTTCGCGGCGCGCAGGAAGTCGAGCACGCTGCCCTCGAGCTCGCCGAACGCTACGAAGAGATCAACCTCCTCTACACGATCGGCGAGATACTTGGTCGCACGGTCACGCTCGAAGAAGCTGCGGCGACGATTCTTACCGAGATCTCGGAGACAGTCGGCGCGCGACACGCTTCTATTCTCGTGCACGAGCCAGGAACCGAGATGCTGCATGTGGTCGCCGCGATCGGCACCGATGCGAAAACGGCTCCGCCGATCAGAATCGACGATCCCAATTGTGTTTCAGCGCGAGTGTTTCGAACTCAACATCCGCTTACTATCGAGGAAGGCGTGATGGAGTGCGAGGCGGAGCGATCTTACCGTCGCGGAGAGATGCTTTCAGTTCCGATCATGTGGACAACGCCATCGGGCGGCGAACCCCTGGGAGTCGTGAATCTCTCGGACAGGCGGTCGCGACAGCCATACAGCGCAGGCGACCAGAAGCTCGTTGCGGCAATAGCAACTCAAATCGGAACCGCGATTCAAAACGCCCGGCTGGTGCGCGAATCGATCGAGCAGCAGCGTCTGCTTCAGGAGATGTACCTCGCGCACGACCTGCAGATGAAGCTGCTTCCGAACACGAAAATCGTTGGCCCGGAAGCAGAGGTCGAAGCCCGCGTCGTCCCGGCAGAGAGTGTCGGCGGCGATTTTTATCATCTCTTTCGCATGCCTCGCAACAGAACCGGTGTCATGGTCGGCGATGTATCGGGTCACGGATACCGCGCTGCGCTCATCATGGCCCTCGCCATGAGCGCTTCGGCGATTCATGCGCAAAACTCGAAGGATCCGGGCGAGATGCTGTCGATGCTATATGGCTCGCTGCGTGAAGAGCTTTCGAGCACCGAGATGTACATCTCTGTTTTCTACGGAGTCATCGAGCACGGATCGGGCAAGCTTCGCTTTGCGAACACTGGCCATCCGCACGCGTTCATTCTCGACGGTGACGGTTCCTTTCAACGGCTTGCAGCGGATGCTCCGCCGCTTGGCCTGAGCGACGCAGTACCGGGCGCAGAGACCGTTCCATGGCAGAAGGGCGAGACCCTCCTCGTTCTATTCACCGATGGAATCGTCGACTCGAGAAATGCCGCCGGAATTCGTCTGGGAGAAGCAGCGGTACTGGATGTGGTTCGTCGCAACAGGTCGAAGACTCCCGCCAAAATCGTCGACGCTGTGTTCAAGCATCTCCACGCGTATAGCGGCGACGTAAAGAGTCCCGACGACCTTACGCTCCTCGTTCTTCGAACCTGATAGTGCGCGGCTCGCGCACCAATCCACCCGTTCTCAAGCGCTTCGGCCAGCATTTTCTGGTCGACCGCACCGCGCTCGAATCAATCGCCAATGCAGTTGTTGCCGAGCCAGGCGACACGATTGTCGAGATCGGGCCGGGAAGGGGCGCGCTCACCAACATTCTCGCCGACCGTGACAATCGTCTGATCGCGATCGAGATCGATCGCGCGCTGTCGGAGAAGCTGCGTGAGCAATATGCGTCCAACACACGCGTCTCGATCGTTGAGCGCGATGTTCTCGAGACAAATGTCGCTGAGCTCGCCGGCGGTCCATTCGTCGTAGTCGGCAACGTCCCGTACTACATCACGACACCGATTCTGTTTCACGTTCTTCGCGCGCCGTTTCCGCGAAGCGCCGTGTTTCTCGTGCAGAGAGAAGTGGCCGAGCGGATCGTGGCACCGCCCGGGTCGAGGACGTACGGGGCGCTCTCGGCGAACGTTCAGGCGATTGCACAGGCAGAGATTCTTCGCACGGTGCCTCCGGGCGCGTTCAAGCCCCCGCCAAAAGTTGAATCTTCAGTCATACGCGTGACGCCGCGGTCTGATCCACTCATCATGCCTGACGAAGTCGATCCGTACCGCGGTTTCGTGCAGGCGCTCTTCGGGATGCGCCGTAAACAGCTCGGCAATGCCTTGCGATCCGCTGCGAACCTGTCAGCGGATGAGGCAGCAGCGGTTTTATCTGACCTTGGCATCGACTCGAAGGCTCGTCCGGAGACATTGTCGCCGCTTCAGTTTGCCGAGCTGATGAGGAAAAGTCGGGAGCGCTAACCTGCCCGGGCATCTCAATTCGAACGGATCGAGCATCGCGGCCCTCTCCAAGAGTGAAGGCCTAACCACGGGAGCTCATCCATGACAGCAACATCCGACACCGCAAGACAGACCGCCCTCACGGAAATCGAGACGCGCGAGAACGCCTCCAAAATGGTCATCATTGGCGCGGCGATGATTGAAAGCATCCTCTTCTTCATCATCTTCATGGTGATCGACATGTCGAACCAGACCCACCGCCTGATCCTCCTGAGCGCCCTGCTCGTCTATATCCCCGTTTGCCTCGGCATGGTTGCGCTGGGCATTCATCAGAGCCGCAACACCAAGCGAATGCTGCTGGCGATGCAGATGCTTTCGGAGGGTCGGAAGGCATAGTTGATGTCCACCGATTCGCGAACCGCCGAGACGTGGCTCGTGCTTCGTTCGCAGACCGGCGATCGCGAGGCGCTCGACCAGTTGCTACGCGGAATTCAGGACGACCTCGCGCGATACATCGCGAGTCTAATGAGCCAGTCGCCCGACGCGCCGGACGCCCTTCAGGAAGTTCTGCTCAAGATGGTGCGGAAGATCGGAACGCTGAGGGAGCCCGCACTCTTTCGCCCCTGGGCATTCCGCATCGCATCGCGCGAGGCATTCGCCAAACTGCGCGCCGAGAAAGAATGGCATCGCTTGATCGATCCCGATGCCGACACCGCTTCGATTTCCGACGGTAAGAACGACGATTCAATCCGGGACGGCATCGATGTCCCACGCCTGATAGACAAGCTCTCACTCGCGAGCCGAACAGTCGTTGCGCTTCACTACATGGAAGGCCTCACGCACAGCGAGATCGCAACGACTCTGGGCTTGAGCGTCGGCACCGTCAAATCACGACTCGCCTATGGACTTACTCAGCTGCGAAAGACAGCGATGTGATCGCTACTTGTCGTTCCCCCGATTGGTCAAGGCGAACGTCAGCCCTTCCAGCTCCATCGCCATATTCACTGTCCGCAACGTGACATCGGAAGGAACCGAAAGCTGAGTTGGAGCAAAACTCAGAATGGCCTTGAGGCCGGCCTTCACCAGCCGGTCGACAATCGATTGAGCGGCCTCAGCCGGAACCGTGAGCACCGCGATGTCATACTTGCCTGCAACGACATCCCGGTCGAGCTCTGCCATCGATTTGATAATCACGCCACCGGATTTGCTTCCGATCTTCGACGGGTCACTGTCATACACTCCAATGACCATGAACCCGCGTTCGGCGAATCCCGCATATCGCGCCAGGGCCGCACCGATCTTTCCGGCTCCCACGATGGCGACTTTCCATTGCCGGCCAAGGCCAAGGATCTCACGAAGCCTCAAAGAAAGCTCCGGCACGGAGTAGCCCAGGCCGCGTTTGCCAAAGGATCCGAAAAACGACAGATCCTTTCTAACCTGCGCCGAGGTAGTGCCTCCCAGCCGGGCAAGGTCATCGCTCGAGGTGGTGGGCACTCCGCGCTCCTCGATTTCTTCGAGAAAGCTCAGGTAGATCGACAGTCTGCGAACAGTTGATTCGGCGATGCGTCTCACGATCTGCGTGGCTTGTGAATTAGTTCACAAGTTAGACAACGGCCTCTTTAGGGGCAACCGAAAAGACCCTTCGCCGTCAAGACCAGCGTTATCTTGAGGCGATGGCAGTCCATGTAAGCTCAGAGATCGGACGTATTCGCGAAGTTCTGGTCCATTCCCCCGGTGCCGAGCTACTCGCGGTAACTCCCGCGACGCGAGCGGATTACCTCTACGACGACATCATCGATCTCCCCCAGGCGCGCCGCGAGCACGCCCGGTTTGTTGCCATCCTCGAGCGATTTGCCACGGTCCATCACGTTCAGAGCCTGCTGGCCGAGGTTGTCCAGAACGACGAGACAAAGCAAAGCCTGATAAACGACACGCTGGACATTGTCTCTTCCGAGCCGCTGTCCCGCGAGCTCCAGGAAATGGAAGCGGGCGAGCTGGTGAGAACGTTGATCGAGGGCAAGGAAGAGATGCCCGGCCAGCTCACGCGAACGCTGAACGAGCGCGGGTTCATTCTTCCGCCGCTTCCCAATCTTTTCTTCACGCGCGACGTCGCGATGGGCATCAACGATCACGTCATGATCGGATCGATGCGTCACGGCGTAAGGTGGACGGAAGAGCTCATCATGAAGGCAATCTTTCGCTACAATCCGCGCCTTCAGAACCGCGGCATCCTTTACGATGGGTCCCGCGAGCATCGTATGAACTACACGCTCGAAGGCGGGGACGTCCATCCGATGCGGCGCGACACTCTCATGATCGGGTTCAGCGAGCGCTCGAGCCCCGCGGCGATCGACAATCTGGCGAGCGTTCTTTTCGAGCACACCGAGGTTACGGATCTCATCATCGTGGTGATGCCGCGCGAGGAAGCCGCGATTCATCTCGACATGATTTTCACTCAGGTCGATCGAGAGCTGTGCGTCGTTCACGCACCTCACTTCGTCGGTCCGGAGCGATTACCAATCCTGCATTGGAAAAAGAGCACGGGCTCGATGCGCGAAACTAACGGCGTATTCAACGCACTCGAGGAGTGCGGAATTCGCATGGAACCCATAATTTGCGGCGGCGACAGGCGAATTACGCAGGAGCGCGAGCAATGGTCATCCGGTTGCAACTTTGCGGCGATGCGTCCCGGGCTCGTGTTGTCGTATGCGAGGAATGAGGCGACCTTGAGGGAAATGCAGAAGACGGGATTCAGCATTGTGACTGCGGAGGACTTTCTTGAGGGCCGAGCAAAGATCGGTGAAGACGAGCGCGCGGTGATCACCTTCGACGGGGGCGAGCTGGTACGCGGTGGCGGTGGCGCGCGCTGCATGACGTGCCCGATCGTAAGAGACGATCCGTGGGAGTGAGCTATGGAGGAATTCAGGCTCGGCCGGAGACGACGCTTCTTACCGAACGCGCCGCAAAGTTTCTCGAGGGCGGACCCGCCGACGTAGTCGACCTGATCGGCCACATCTGCAATCTTCCGGCAGCTCCGCGAATTGTGGCCGAGCATATGGCGCATGCGATGTTCGCCGGCCGCCCCGAGTTTGTGCAGGATCCGCTCGGCAGATGGACCCTTCGTGCACTGCCGCCGGCGCGCGACCGTGGTGCAGCGGAGCGTCCATACGGTGTGAGGGAGCCCGCAGCGCCGCCCTACGACGAAGGGCGCCGGCGTCCGCGACGAAAAAACGGTGAGCAGTCCGATCGCCACCTCGGCTCGCAGCCGCTCGCCGGTCTCTCGTACGTCGTTGTCGATGTTGAGACGACCGGTGGTCGCTGGCCGATGGACCGCATTACCGAATTTGCGGCGGTGATCGTTCGCGACGGCCAGGTTCAGGAAGTTTTCGAGACACTGGTCAATCCGGAGCGTTCGATACCGTACTTCGTGAGCAGGCTGACGAACATCAGCTGGGAGATGGTGAGGGACGCACCCGTCTTCTCGACGATCGCACCACGAGTCATGAACGCGCTCGAGGGGAATGTTTTCGTCGCGCACAACGCGCAGTTCGACTGGAAGTTCGTTTCGCACGAGATGAATCGCGCATCGGGCAATCGTCTCATGGGACGAAAGCTCTGCACCGTGCGGCTTGCGAGGAGCCTCCTGCCGCATCTCTCGAGACGCTCGCTCGACTACGTCGCCAATTACTACGGTGTCGAGATAACCAGACGCCACCGCGCTGGCGGAGATGCACTGGCGACGGCGCATTGTCTCATCAGGCTGCTCGATGATGCTTCTCAGCGCGGATGCACCACCTGGCAGGATCTCGACTATTTGCTCGGACACCGCACACCAAAAAAGAAAAAGCGCCGTACCGCATTTCCGACTTCGGTCATCAGGGACACGACAGCGTGACGATCGCGCCGAGTGTCGAGACGCGGAAAATCGGATCGCTGACGGTTCATGCGATTCAAGCCGGCGGCCAGCGCCTCGACGGCGGCGCGATGTTCGGCGTCGTTCCAAAGCCGCTTTGGGAAAAACGAATTCCGGCAGATGAGCGAAACCGGATTCAGCTCGGAATGCGCTGCCTGTTGATCGAGCACACGTCCGGTCTCGTGCTTATCGACACCGGTGCGGGCAACAAGGAAGAAAAGAAGTTCCTCGACATCTACGGAATCGAGAACACCGGAGCAGCCGGCAGAACGTGGTTGGAAGACGGTCTCGCTTCGGTCGGTGTTGCCCCGGAGGACATTTCAATCGTGATCAACACGCATTTGCATTTCGATCACGCCGGCGGCAACACGTATCGCGATGAGCGTGGGGAGATCAAGCTTTCATTTCCCAGGGCACGCTACATCGTCAAGCGCGGCGAATACGATTACGCGACGCATCCGAACGAGCGAACGGCGGCGAGCTACTTCGAGCGCAACTTTGCGCCCGTTGTGAAAGCCCACAAGTTCGAGTTCGTGATCAGAGAAAAGGAAATCGTGAAAGGGATCAGGGTGATTCCGACACCGGGGCACACTCCTTTTCATCAAAGCGTGCTGATCGAATCGAGCGGCGAGCGCGCGTTCTATCTCGCGGACATGATGCCGACGCATGCGCACATACCCCTCGCGTGGATCATGGGCTACGACGTCGAGCCACTCGTCACTCTCGAGACCAAGCGCCGCATTCTTCGCCAGGCCGAGGATGAGAACTGGCTGCTGATCTTCGAGCACGACGCGACGGTTCCGTGGGGTCATGTCGAACACGACGGCAAAGGATACAAGCTCAAGCCCTAGCGCGTCGGCAGTTCCATCCCGAATCCCGCCGTCTACGTCCGCGCATCTGCAGATAGACTTTTTCCCGAGAGGTTGCACGGGTAGTTCGTCTTGCTTGGGGATGGGGGCGTGGGGTCGTGTTCGCGAGCTGTGCTCACGCCGGGCGTTGAAGGGCGAATTGAACGTCAAGTGAAGGGCCCGGCGCT
>JBDTNA010000117.1:0-8712 GCA_039933985.1 Gemmatimonadales bacterium
CAACGAAAACCTCGAGCGTTATATTGAGATTCCGTCGCCGTAAGCGACGGTAAACGCAGAAGATACCGGGTCAGTTCTCATTTTGCTTCGAGTGTAATGATACCAATCAAGGTACCGCCACTGGGTGAGTCGATCGTCGAGGCCACTGTGTCGCGCTGGGTCAAGAAAAAGGGCGACGCTGTAGCGAGCGGCGATACTCTGGTTGAGCTCGAGACGGACAAGATCACGGTGGAGGTGCCCGCTCCGCGGGCTGGCGTTCTCACTTCTCAGGCTGTTGCCGAAGGCGATGTGGTCAAGGTCGATCAGATGCTCGGCGAGCTCGATGAAACAGCAGTGACTGCTTCTGCTGGGACCGCTGCGGCGCCGAAAACTGAAACCCCTTCGACCGCCTTGTCCTCGCCCGCCGTATCACCTTCAGCTTCCGCAGCTTCCGTCACGCCGGCTCCGGAGGGCGCTCAAGGGGCTCCAGTTTCCGGCGCCTCCGCTGATTCTTCCATTAGATCGTCGCCAGCGGCCCGGCGAGTTGCCGGCGACGCGGGAGTTTCTATTGCCGATGTTACGGGCACTGGACGTGGCGGAGTTGTCAGCAAGCCGGATGTCGTCGAACATGTTGGGCGCGCGGGCGCGGTTGGAGGAAGCGCGGCGAGCACTGGCGCCACGCCGTCACCAGCAGGCGGGCAGATAGGCGTCAGTAAGGCGTCAGTTGCCGGATCTGCTCAGGCGCCGGCATCATCTGGTGAGCGCGAGACCCGCGAAAAGATGTCCACGCGGCGAAAACGGATTGCCGAGAATCTGCTTCAGTCGCAGCACAACACTGCACACCTCACGACGTTCAATGAAGTTGACATGTCCGCCGTCAACTCGCTGCGCGAAAGGATGAAGGAAAAAGTCGAAAAGGAGCATGGTGTCAAACTGACCTTCATGCCGTTCTTCGTGAAGGCGGCATGCATGGCGCTCGAGAAATATCCGGTCGTGAACGCCCAGATCGACGCCGATACGATCATCTACAAGCACTACGTCAACATGGGAATCGCCGTCGCGTCGGAAGCCGGACTTGTCGTTCCGAACATCAAGGACGCGCACCGCAAAGGCATCATCGAGGTGAGCCGCGACATCTCCGAGGTCGCCAAGCGCGCACGCGAAGGCAAGCTCACGATGGACGACCTCACCGGCGGAACGTTCACGATCACGAACGGCGGTGTCTTCGGCTCACTCGTCTCGACTCCGATCATCAACTACCCGCAGGTTGGAATTCTCGGACTCCACAAGACTCAGGACCGGCCGGTCGCAATCGACGGAATGGTCGAGATACGCCCGATGATGTACATCGCTTTGTCTTACGATCACCGGATCGTCGACGGACAACAGGCGGTGCTGTTCCTCGTCCGCGTGAAGGAGCTGCTCGAGGATCCAGCCACCATGCTGATCTCCTGAGATCATGCCTGAAATGAGAGCCGCGGACGTCGTTGTAATTGGCGGCGGTCCGGGCGGTTACGTCGCCGCAATACGCGCAGCGCAGCTCGGCCTCAACACCGTCTGCGTCGAGATGGACAAGACACTCGGCGGCACCTGCGTGAACGTCGGCTGCATCCCGTCCAAAGCTCTGCTCACTTCATCAGAGCACTATGAGTTCGCGCGGCTTCATGCGGCCGAACATGGCGTGAAGATCGATGGACTGTCGGCGGATCTTGCGACGATGCTGAAGCGAAAGGACTCGGTCGTTTTGCAGAACACGAAAGGAATCGAATTCCTCTTCAAGAAAAACAAGATCGAGTGGGCGAAGGGTCGCGGCACACTCAAACCGGGGAATGTCGTCGAAGTTGCGGGCAGTGATGGCACGACGACGTCCTATCAGGCGAAGAATGTCATCATCGCGACCGGCTCCGTTCCGATCGAGCTTCCCTTCCTCAAGTTCGATGAAGAGCGCGTTCTTTCCAACATCGGCGCGCTCATCATTCCCGAGGTGCCGAAGCACCTGATCGTCGTTGGCGGAGGCGTGATTGGTCTGGAGCTCGGCTCGGTCTGGCGCAGGCTTGGTGCGAAAGTCACCGTCGTTGAGCTGTTCCCGACGATTCTCCCCGGCAATGACGCCGAAATCATCAAGGAAGCCGACAAGATCTTCCGCAAGCAGGGACTAGAGATCCGGACAGGCACCAAAGTCGTGAGCGCGAAGCGCGACGGCGACAAGGTCACAGTCGATGTCGAGAGGGACGGCGCAAAGGAAACTCTCGAAGCCGATTACGTACTCGTTTCTGTTGGACGCAAACCGTCCCTTCCGGGAATCGATGCTGCGGCTCTTGGCCTGGGGCTGGGCAAGCGCGGTGAAATCGCGGTCGACGCGCAGATGAAAACCAATCTTCCGAATGTCTATGCAATCGGCGATGCAGTCGGCGGAAAACTGCTCGCGCACAAGGCGGAAGAAGAAGGTGTCATCGCCGCCGAGGTGATTGCCGGACACCACGCGCACATGGACTACAAGTCGATGCCGTCGGTTGTCTACACCTGGCCCGAGATCGCGACGGTTGGCCTCGCGGAACACGAGGTGAAGGAATCGGGGCGCGAGTACAAAGTAGGAAAGTTTCCGTTTTCGGCGAATGGGCGCGCGAGAACGATGGCAGAGACGAACGGGTTCGTGAAATTCATCGCCGACGCGAAGACCGATGAGCTGCTCGGATGTCACATCATTGGCGCGAATGCATCCGATCTCATTCAGGAAGTCGTGCTGGCGTTCGAGTATCGCGGGTCGTCAGAGGATATCGGCATTACCGTTCACTCGCACCCGACGCTTTCCGAGACGGTGAAAGAAGCTGCACTCGGCGTGCTCGGCCGTTCGCTGCATATATAGGTAGTGCCGTAACGAATCGTGCTTGCCCCAGCCCTGAAGCGACTCGATTTGCACGCGGCGCGCGAGGAGGATCTCGCCGCCGCGCTTTCTTTGGTGACGGGCGAGCAGCAAAAGAACCCGTGGCTTGGACGAATGCCGGAGCTTCTCAAGGGCGCGGTGTCGAAACCCGACGGAGAGTATCGCGCGTGCGTCGCGATTCGAGACGGAGAGCTCATCGGATTCGGATCGTTCGGAGTGGTGGCAGGGACTCTCGCAACCGGAGCGATCTACGGAGTGATCGTCGCGCCCCGGTCGAGAAGGGCCGGCATCGGCCAGCGAATTCTGTTTCACATTGCGGGCGAGCTTGCGAATGCCGGAGTGCGTGTGATCTTCGCTGAAGTGCCCGGCGATCCGAGCGTCATGCGCTATCGCGCCCTGCTTCTATCGTACGGCTTCATGGAAGAAGCGCGAATCGACGACTACTATCGCGATGGCGTGCCGCAAATAATATCGAGATTCGATCTTTAGTCATCCTCAACACAAGCAGTCAAAATGAACCTGGAGCCTGTTGCACCGCGCGAGCGTCCGTCGCTCGACGACAAGGATGCGTCACCGCCGAAAGATCTTCCCAAGGGGGACGAGCTCAAGGCAAAGATCGAGAAGCAGCTCGAGAAGCTTGGAGAGCTACAGAGCGTTTTCTACGCCGACGGGCGCCACTCGCTCCTCGTCGTTTTGCAGGGGCGGGATGCGTCGGGAAAGGATGGAGTTGTCCGCACGGTAGTTGGCGCGGCAAATCCCGCGGGCGTGCGAATCCATTCGTTCAAGGCGCCCACACCCGTCGAGCTCGCTCATGACTATCTCTGGCGGATTCATCAGGTAACGCCGGAGAAGGGGTCCTTCGGAATCTTCAACCGATCGCACTACGAAGACGTGCTAGTGGTTCGCGTGCACAATTTCGTACCGAAGTCAGTCTGGTCGAAGCGCTACGATCAGATCAACCACTTCGAGAAGATGCTTACCGAGAACGGAACGGTCATCCTGAAGTTTTTTCTGCACGTCTCACGTGACGAGCAAAAGAAGAGGTTAGTCGAACGCGTCGAGGACGAGACGAAAAAGTGGAAGTTCAACGCGGGCGATCTGGAAGAGCGAAAGCTGTGGAACGAATACACCGAGGCCTATCAGGACGCGATCGCGAAGTGCAGCACAAAGTGGGCGCCATGGTACATCGTCCCATCTGACAGCAACAAGGCACGGAACTATCTGATCGCGAAGAAGATTGTCGATACACTCGAAGGTCTCGACCTCAAGTACCCCGAGCCGAAGACTGATCTCGACCAGTATCTAAAGGATCTGAAGTAGGTCTTATCTCTTCACATTCGCGGTCATCACGCTGTCGATCCACGCAACGTGGGTGGATACGCGCGTGAATACGTCAACAGCTCCGTAGGTACCGGGCCCGGAGCGTCCGTCGTAGCCGGCTGAGCTGATTCCCGCGACGAGGACCTTTCCGGACCGTTCGAGAAGCGCCGGTCCGCCGCTATCTCCAGGCCCGGGCGCCCCCTCGAGCCACGTTCCACCCGGTGGTGCGTCGAAGCTGAAGTAGAGCCACGCGGCATCGGCGCTATCGACCTTGCTCGTCGCCCCTCGCGCGATACCGTCCTCCATCAGACCTCGCTTCGCCCCATCACCGCTTTTGCCGTGGCCGAGCAGGACTGCCACCTGCCCTTTTTCATCGCGAGCGCGATAGAGCTGCGCCGGCCTGATCCCTTCTACCGGTTTGGCGAGATGAATGAGCCCAATATCATGCGGACCCATCTCGGTCCATTCCGGGTGTACGAACACTTCCGAGATCTCATAGTCTGCTCCGCCGACGCGGACTGATCGCACGCCCGACGGACTCATCGCCGCCCCGCGAGCGACGTGCGCGGCGGTCAGAACCCACTGGCGACCGATGAGGGTTCCGTCGCCTCGACGTGCCAGCGAAACAAGCTCGGGATACTTGGCCGCGAGCGCGCGGTAGGCGGCATCGTCGCGGTCTGCCCGCCTCACGATCGGAAGGGCCAGAAAAGGGAAGAAAAGAAAGAGAAGAAGAGATATTTGATTCATGGGATACCATTTAACACCCGGGGGGTCGAGGCGTCTACCAGACGTGACAATACTCAACCGTCCATCATGAATATTCGAAAGATTCTGTTCGCAGCCACTGCTTTGACACTGCCGGTGGGCAATTCCGTTGTCGCGCAGGACATGACGTCCGCGCGCCAGGTCCCGGCAGCGCGCCTCGACCATCGAGAGCTCGCCGCGGATCAACAGGTCATTCACGCGCTCAACAGGCTCACCTTCGGAGCGCGCCCGGGAGATGTGCAGAAGGCTCGCTCGACCGGTCTCGACAAGTGGATAGACCAACAGCTTCATCCTGAAAAGATCGACGACTCTTCTCTCGAAAAATTCGTCGCGCGTTACAACATCATCAATCGACCCCAGAACGAATTGCTCGCCGAGTTCACGGAAGTGCGGCGCGAGCGGCAGACGCTGAAGCGCGCGGCAGGTGAAGGCATGACGCACGAAGACAGCATCGCCTATCGTAAAACCGGAGCCACGCGACGTCAGGTGGTCGGACAGCTCCAATCGGCACGAGTAGCGCGCGCCGTCGCCAGCAATCGGCAGCTCGAAGAGGTGATGACGGATTTCTGGCTCAATCACTTCAACGTTTTCGCTCAAAAAGGACCGCCGCAGCCGTACTACCTCGCTGAATACGAGCGCGACGTCATTCGTCCGAACTCGCTCGGCAAGTTTCGCGATCTCCTCGGAGCCGTCGCGAAGAGTCCGGCGATGCTTTTCTATCTCGACAATGCGCGCAGCATGGTGGACAGCACCAGGCCGCGCCTCGCAGACATAGGCCGCAATCGAGGCCGCGCACGTGCGCAGGTGCGTCCGCAGCTCAATCAGCTACGCAACGGTGGACTGAACGAGAACTATGGGCGTGAGCTGCTCGAGCTTCACACGCTTGGCGTCGACGGCGGATACACGCAGCAGGATGTGATCAACGTCGCACGCGCACTCACCGGCTGGACCATCGAGCGTCCTGTTGCGGGCGGCGGCTTCATCTTCCGTCCGCAGATGCACGACGCCGGAGAAAAAGTTGTGCTCGGTCACAAGCTTCGCGCCGGGCGTGGAATCGAAGAGGGTGAAGAGGTTCTGGACATCGTTGCACGTCATCCTTCGACAGCGCGTTACATCGCGACAAAGCTGGTTCGTCGATTCGTGTCGGACGATCCACCTCAGGCCCTTGTCGATCAGGCCGCGGCGGTGTTCACGAAAACCGACGGCGACATTCGCGAAGTCGTACGCACGATCATCACGTCGAACGAGTTCTACTCCGAGCGAGCATATCGCAGCAAAGTGAAGTCTCCGTTCGAGGTCGTCGTGAGCGCGATGCGGGCAATGAACGCGGAACCGGACAGCACGCCGAGGACGGCGCAGGTGATTGCGTATCTGGGGGAGCCAATCTTCGGACACCAGGCGCCGAATGGATATCCCGAAACAGGCGACGCGTGGATGAATACCGGCGCGATTCTGAACCGGATCAATTTCGGAATGGCTGCAGCGGCGAATCGCATTCCGGGCGCGCGTATCGCAGCAATCCCGGGCGTTGATTCACTCAGATCGGCGCCTCGATCGAAGCAGGTCGATGCGGTCGCGTCGATTCTTCTCGGTGGATCTATCTCACCGGATACGCGCATGGTGCTGCTCTCGGGCGAGAATCCATTGCTCGCGAACGGCAAGGCGACAGATCTTCCTGAGGTCTCGGCGGCCGAGATGGCAGCAGAACCGATTGCAATGGAACAGCAGCCGATGGATCCGGCCGCTGGTGCTGCAAACGACCAGCGCCTGCGCCGCCGTGCTGCACCCGGCAACGGGCAGCAGCAACAGGGTGCGCGAGCGAATCCGTTCGGACGACCAGGCGCAGCGCTTCCTCCCCTGACAGGCATCGCACAAGTGATAGGTCTCGCGCTGGGCTCACCTGAGTTTCAGCGGCGCTGACCGGAGACAACGAGATATGGAACGCAGAGCATTCGTAAAATCAGGGGCACTCGCCCTCGTTACACTGGGACTCTCTCCGAGCTTTCTCCGTCGCACCGCGTTCGGCGCCCAGCTCATGCAGGCTCCGAAAGGCAAGACACTCATCTGCCTCTTTCAGCGCGGTGCGGCGGACGCACTCAACATGGTCGTGCCTCACGGCGACAAATCGTATTACGCGCTGAGACCTTCCATTGCCATTCCGCGACCGTCAGGACTTTCGCGGACGATATCACGTGACGCCGCGATCGATCTCGATGGCTTCTTCGGACTCCACCCATCGCTTGCGCCGTTCAAGCCGCTGTACGATCGCGGATTGCTCGCGCCGGTTCATGCCGTCGGCAGTCCGAGCGCGACTCGCTCGCACTTCGACGCGCAGGATTACATGGAAACGGGCACGCCTGACATCAAGGGCACGCCCGATGGATGGCTCAACCGGTATCTCGCCGTTCAGGGAACCTGCGACGAATGTCATGTGAGTCCGTTCCGCGCTGTCGCTTTGACACAACAGACGCCGCGAATCATGGAAGGCGCGAACGAAGTCGTCGCGATGAACAGCCTCGAAGAATTCACGGTTCGCGTGTCTGGCTCGCAGGCCGATCGTCTGGAAGCGCTGTATCGAACGGGATCCGCTGATCTCGTTCATGGAACCGGAAAAGAAATGTTCGAGGCGGTGAAGATGCTGAAGGCCGCCGATCCGCAGAAATACGCCCCGCGAAACGGTGCGCAGTATCCGCGGTCGCAATTCGGAACGCGCCTGTTACAAATCGCTCAGCTCATCAAGGCCAACGTTGGCCTGGAGATCGCGTTCGCGGATGTCGGAGGTTGGGACACGCACGTGAATCAGGGTGCGGCAACAGGTCAGCTCGCCGTTCGTCTCGACGATTTCTCTGAATCGATCGCTGCTCTCGTCACGGACCTCGGTGACAGAATGGATGACGTCCTGATTCTCACGATGTCCGAGTTCGGTCGCATGGCGCGCGAAAACGGAAATCGCGGCACCGACCACGGTCACGCCGGTGCGCTGTTCGTCATCGGCGGAGGTGTAAAAGGCGGAAAGGTTCACGGCAAATGGCCGGGACTCGCGCCTGAGCAGCTCTACGAAGGCCGCGATCTCGCGCTTACAACGGACTTCCGCAGCGTGTTCTCAGAAGTGACGGCGCGTCACCTGGGCGCAACGAAGCTCGACAAGATCTTCCCCGGATTTTCGGCGGAGCCCAAGGGATGGCTCGGCCTCGTTTGATCGGCGGGGTGCGCTGATTTACGCCGCCTCGTCGAAATGTGGGGGCAGTCGGCAGCTGAGTTACGCTGCCGGCTGTCTTTTTTTCCAGCCAAGGGTTGAACGAAACAGCTTTGGCACACCGAATACACCGACGGGGCACCGAATACACCGAAACTACGCGGCTGAGAACCGAGCAACGAGTGTCGTTGTAGTTCCCAAGAAAATGAATGGGTTTTAAACAACAAACCGCCGACCGGCGATCGAAGTTTCGGTGTATTCGGTGCCGCGTCGGTGTATTCGGTGTGTCAAAGCAGTTTCATCCTTTGACTTTGACTTTGACTTTGACGTTCCTGTCGACCGAATGTATGAGCTCCCTTAGAATTTGAAGATTCTGCCAAGGGCTTTTCCGATTTTCTTGCCTAGCTTGCCCGCCTGCTTCTCGACCTGCTGCCCGATGTCCGGGTTGTCAGTCCAGATCGGCTCGTCGTAGGCCGGTCCGTGCTCCATGCATTCCGTCCGCGGACCTGTACCCCGCTTGAAGTACTCGAGCTTTCGCGCCGGACACCATTCGTTCGCGATCCATCCT
>JBDTNA010000118.1:0-8671 GCA_039933985.1 Gemmatimonadales bacterium
TTTCGCTGCGGGCTTCCGTAGTTCAGTATTGCAGTCCAAAGTCGGCAGTCGTGTTCAAGACTGCGGATGGTCCAATCCCTCCGCGACTGCCCACGCGAGCATCGGAATCATGATCTCGTGGTGCCCCGTGATTTCGTACCCCTTACCGCCCGCATTGGTCGGGCGAATCACGACGTTCATCCGCGGACGATAATGCCGCTGCATGTCCAGGTCGCACGTGGTGAAATTCACCGGGCGCCGCTCGTTCAGATTCCGCGCGATCGTCAGCGCCTTTAGAAACACCTCGGGCATTATCACCGCGCTTCCGAGATTGAGCGCGACTCCGCCCTCATGTAGTCCGGGCAGGGAAGCGGCGAGGCGGCGGAAATCGCGATGACTCGTATCCCCAATCGCCGCACCATCGGCCGCCGGATGCTGATGAATGATCTCCGCGCCCAGCGCAGCGTGAACTGTGCAGGGAATCCCAAGGCGGTGGGCTGACAGAAGCAATGACATCTCGGGATGCGCCAGGTCCTTTTCCTCGAGCAGCGCTCTTGCGACCGCCTCACCCATTCCCCACCCGTTCCGCATGCCGGCAGTGAATGCCTGGTTCATTCCCCGGCCAGTCTCGTCGGCCATGCCGAACGTCCCGTCGAGCAGCCCGCGTGCAACGTCTTCCGAAGTCGCACCGAAACGCGCGATCTCATAGTCGTGAATCGCGCCCGATCCGTTCATCGCGATGTGCGTAATCACTCCGCGTTCCATCAGGTCGATCAACACCGGCGCAACGCCAGTCTTTACGATGTGGCCGCCGAGCATCACGACAACCGCACGGCCCTTCCTGTGTGCGTTGACGATGGCCTGGACTACCGATTTGAAGTCTGCCGCAACGAGAACGTGCGGCAGAGCCCGGAGAAACGCGGCAAACGATCGATCGTCGCGGGGCGGGGAGGAGAACTCCTCGGTGCGAACCTTGTTCGGCCTGCGCTCGATCGGAACGGTGCGAATGAGCGAAAGGTCGGCCTCAGGCCGTGCTTCAGCTTCGTCAGCGGCCGCGCCCGGCTTTATCTCCGGGTCGTCTTGTCCGTCGGTGGAGTGTACGATTTCAGGTAGAGATTGAGGGATCCGAACGACAGCTTCGATTTGACCTGTAGAAGCATGCGCGATGAGTCGTCCGAGAGCCAGACCTCGGCCTGTCCCTTCTCGGAAAAAATTCCGCGTGTCTTGATCACCGGCTGAATGACAATCGCGTTGAACGTTCCGGCAGGAACGGTGACCCTTTCCTTACGCAGCACACGAACGCGGACCGGGTTCCGGGTCGGTATGAAGTAGCGGTTGAAGTCGTAAGTCTGTCCGACGACGAGTGGAATCGTTCTTACGAAATACAGAAACGCGCCTTCGTCGAGCGGCTCAGCGACCGTCTCCTTCACAGTCGTCTTCTGACGAGTTTTCTCGGTATACGTTCCGTGCTCCGGCATGATCTCGAATGTCTGCTTTCGCTCGCGTGTTCCTTCTTCGATCTGACGCACGAAGAGAAGCGAATTCAAAGTGCGCGTGTCGATCCAGCTCTCGTACATGTCATTCACGCGATAGAAAAACGTGCCGCCCTCGACCAGAAAAGAGGTGTGATAAGTCTCGCGCCCGCGAAGATTCTCCACTCCGACGACTTCGAGAGATCCGCCCCCGACCTTAACAGAGCCGAACCGCACTTCGAACGTCGACTTCTCGCCGGGCCCGAAAGGCACCGCGGCTGCATCGGCCGAGAGAGTCGTGACGGACGGTGTCCGAATTGGAGCGACTTGCGCAGGTGACTGAGCGATCGCTCCGAAGGCTGTCGCCGCAAGAGTTGCGGCGAGCAGACCGACGCCAGGTCCAAACCGCTTCATGACGTCGCTCGCTCTTTTGGCTTCTGGCCTCGTTGGGCGCCCCCGTTCTCTATTGGGGCAGCCTGAAGTGGGGGTGCGATGCGGCGTCCGCTGAATGCCCGCCCAAACCGGTAGAGGGCAAGCCAGTCGGCGAACGGGCGAATGCGACTCGGTCTGACACGCAGGTCGTAGCGGGAATCGAGACTGACTTTCTCGAGGCGACGCGCGAGGGGAAGGGCTGACATCAGGAACTCGACGTTCGCGGCCCAGCCATCGCTGGTCACGAGCGGTTTTTCAGGGGAGGCCTTGATCAGCTCGCGAATCAACGAGATGCGATAGAGACGATAGGACGCATAAGGATCGCTCACGCCCGTGACGCCAATCGAAAACTTGAGCGCCCAGGGAGCGAATTTCCGGAGTCGCTCAACTGCAGCCGGTTGAGATGCAGGCGTTCTTTCCGCGAGCACGATGTCGGCTCCGCCCTCGAACCGCTTGATCAGCTCGGGAAGGTGCTCGGGCTGATCGGTGAAATCGGCCTGCATCACGATCATCGCATCGCGGCGCGGATACTTCGTCCGACGGTTTGCTTCGCGGGCCAGCGCGTCGAGCGCGTGAGCGTAGCCTTTTCGGGTCGCGCTCCGAATGACAGTCACGGGCGCGACCTCTGCGTAAGGCGCGACTATCTCGGCCGTCCCATCTGTGCTGCCGTCGTCGAACACGAGAATCTCGTACTCGCGTGAATAGCTCTGGAACATCTTGCGGATGCGCCAAAGCAGGACGCCGATAGTCGGAGCCTCGTTGTAAGTCGGAATGCAGATATAGAGCAAGTTGCCTTTTTGTCTTCTATTAAGGGGTGCCGTCGCAAGATAGACGAACACCGGAAAAGAACGCTACCCTCGGAGTACGTCCTTATACACCGCTTCTGTTTCCTTGGTCATTTCGAGGGCGTCGAAGGTTTTCGCGCGCCTCCTGGCGCCCTCGGCGAACCGGGCGCGAAGGGCCGGGTCATCGATAAGCCGGGCTGCAGCCGCGGCAAATGCCTTCGTATCGGCCGGTTGAACCAATAAACCGCTGACTTCGGTCTCGATCACCTCCGGCAGGCCCCCAACCGCAAACGCGACCGGCGGGACGCCGAGTGACATGGCGTCGATGACCGATGTGCCAAGTCCTTCGGTTTTTGAGGGGTGCCACAGGCAGTCCAGTCCGGCCATGGCAGGATCGACGTCGGTGATGAATCCGGTATGGTGCGCGGGGATTCCTCCGATTGCCGATGAGCCGCGCGAGCTGCCTCCAATCAAGATCAGGCGAGCACGCCGCCGCGCCCTTTCCGGAAGACCCGCGGCGATTGCCTCCAGCTGATCGATTCCTTTTTCGGCCGTCATTGCGCCGACGATGCCGCAGATCACCGAGTCCGCGGGTAGCTCCAGCTCCGAACGCCAATCGCGTGCTATCACTGGCTGCGATCGCGTTGCGATACCCGAATGAACGACCGAGATGCGTCCCGGCTCGACGCCTCCCGAGACCATTGCATCACGAACGGCATTCGAGATTGCAATAAATCGCGTCACGCGCTCGCCGTATTTCAGGCGCACGGCTTTCGGTGGAAACGCCACGCGCCGCGAGACGATCAGCGGAATTTCGCGGCGGCCTATGAGCGCAATCATCGCCATCGCGTGGGACCGCGCATCATGGGCGTGAATCATGTCCACGCTCCAGGTCCGCATCCGCGCGCGAATTTTCCGCGCGGCACGAATGTCCCAGTCGGCGCGCATTGGAATCGACGCCACCGCGAGGCCTTGGGCCCGCGCGCGCTTTACGAGCGGCGACTCCGGTGCTCCGATGAGGAACGGCTCGTGACCCAGCTCTCGAAGTCCGAGTGCGAGGAGAAGGACCTGTCGCTGCCCACCCCGCCAGCTCGCGCCCGAATCGAGATGAAGGACCCGGAGCCGCTTCACCCCTTTGCCAGTCGGTCAGCGAACGCCTTGAAAAGTCCCCGGTCCCATGGCTCCGGAGCATCGTTCATCTCCTCGGGATGCCACTGCACAGCGATTACCCACCAATCGTCCGAGTCTGATTCGACTCCCTCGACTATTCCATCGGGCGAGCGGGCGGTGATTCGAAGTCCGGGAGCGAGATCCTTGATGCTCTGATGATGCAGCGAATTCACGGTAATGCTGGTCGCACCGATTGCATCCGCGATCCGGGACCCGGGCTCGATGGTCACGTCGTGCACCCGCGCCGCTCGATCATGCTCCGAATTGTGTTCGAGCGCTCCCGGCACTTCCGACGGAATGTCCTGTATCAGAGTTCCGCCGAGGGCGACGTTGAGAACCTGCGGTCCGCGGCAGATTGCGAGGACTGGTTTCCCGAGCTCCCTCGCCGCCCGGATAAGCGCGATCTCGGTCCGGTCGCGAGATTCATTGGCGGCGCCGCATTCTTCCGCGCGGGGTTGTCCGTAGAACGACGGATCGACATCTTCGCCCCCTGTCAGTACTAGACCGTCCACGCGCGAAACGATGGCACGCGCGGCGGCGTCATTTCTGAGGGGCGGAACCACTAATGGTATGAGCCCTGCATTCTCGAGGGATGTTATGTAGGTGCTGTTGAGCCGAACGCGGTGAGCTCCGCCGAGGCGCGTGTCGGATGTGGAAGAGACAGCGACAGTCGCAGTATCGGAGGCGGAACGATGCGAACGGGATTCACTCAAACTTTGCGCAATTGCGGATGACACGTTGAGATCTCTTGGTTTCAGATTTCTGCTGCTTCCGGCGGCATTGGCAACGCCATCCGCTCTCCCGGCTCAAAGTCTGGGAGCGAGCTCGGTCCCCTGCAAGGGCCAGATAATAAGCAGGATCGACATCAGCGCTCGCCCGCCATTCGAAGTGAAGGGCACCGGATTACAGCAGCGATTCGCACGCCAGCTGGGCGATTTGCACGCCACCACGAATCCTGAAGTCATATCGAGATTTCTCGCGCTCAAGCCGGGCATGGCATGCGGCGAGATGCGACGTCTCGAATCAGAGCGCATCCTCAGAGCGCAGCCTTTCCTGTCAGATGCCAGCGTGACCGCATTTCCCGATGACGCCGGCGGCGTTTACCTCTCGGTCGTCACGGTGGACGAAATCTCGATCGTGCTTGGCGGCGGTGGATCGGGAGCGATCCCGTATCTGCGACGATTTCGCGTAGGCGAAGAAAACTTCATGGGCGAAGCGACTTCGATCGTCGCATCGTGGTCCTACAGCGAACACTTCCGCGACAACTACTCCGCGCAGATCATCGACTACCAGTTCCTCGGCAGGCCGTACCAGCTGAGGATGGAAGGCTCGAGGAACGAGCTCGGCGGCAACTGGGGATTCGAGCTCAATCATCCATTTCTGACGGATCTGCAGCGGGTTTCATGGCGCACGACTCTCGGTTCGCGCGAAGACTATCGGTATTTCCGCCGCGATGGGAATGTGAAGCCGGCCGTGATGCTTCAGCGCTCATATGCGGATATGGGCGGCGTAGTTCGAGTTGGTCCTCCTGGAAAGCTTGCGCTCCTTGGGGCGTCACTTTCGTACGAAGACGAGATGCCGGAGCAGACGCCGACGTTCGTGTTCCGCGGCGAGACGAGACCGGACACGATCGGCGCGCTGACGAATCGATACGAGAGGCACCGCGCGAGCCGTATCAACGCGCTCGCTGGATTTCGTGATGTGAAATATCTGCGCGTCAACGGATTCGAATCGCTTGACGGAAATCAGGACATGCGACAGGGATTCGAGGCAGCAGGTGTGCTCGGTCGCGGCATGCGGGTCTTCGGGGCACTGGACCAGGACTTCTTCGCGTCAGGAAATATCTACGCCGGCGCCGGAAATCCGTCGGCGTTTGCCGCAGTCGAAGCGACGATCGAAGGGCGCCGGGATCAGGACACCAAGAAGTGGGACGGAATCCTCGGAAGCGGACGACTCGCGACGTACTTCAAGCCGGCCACGCGAAACACATTCCTCACGAGCCTCGAGTGGAGCGGAGGCTGGAGACAGCGCATTCCGTTTCAGGTCACACTTTCCGACAAGGACGGCGGCCCGAGAGGATATCGCGACTCATGGCTGGGTGGTGGACATCGCCTCGTCCTGCGCCTCGAGGACCGTGTATTCATGGGTCACTTCAAGCAGTTCGCGTCAGTGGGTCTCGCGCCTTTCATGGACTTCGCGAAACTCTGGGAGGGAGATGTGCCGTTCGGCGTAACGAGCGGAATCAACGCGACCGCTGGATTCTCGCTGCTCGCTTCAGTTCCCGCTCGCTCGCAGCGGATGTGGAGAGTGGATGTCGCCTTTCCACTCGAGAGGTCGAGCGGCGCGAGGCTCCGGTTCAGAATCCTGAACCGGGATTTCACGAGCGTATTCTGGAGAGAGCCGCGCGACATTCAGAGGAACCGCGAGAGATCAATTCCGACGAGCGTGTTCAACTGGCCCTGAGTCCGAGTGAAAAGTGAGAATCCCGGACTCTTGTTCCGCACGGGCCCTCAGCCCTTAGTCCTCAATGCTTGCCACCATGCGCCGACACGTCGCCCATCATCTTTCTGATTGGGACGATCAGGGCCGCGCAGACTATCGCCGCGACGATCAGCGAGATTGTAGTCGTCGTGAAGAGCTGCGGCATCTGATCCAGCTTCTCCGGATCGACGTGACCCCCAACCCGGCCTCCGATGAGATTTCCCAGCGCCGATGCGAGGAACCAGATTCCCATCATCTGGCTCACGTAACGACGCGGTGAAAGCTTGGTCATCGACGAGAGCCCGACGGGACTGAGGCAAAGCTCACCAATCGATTGGAAGAAGTAGCTGCCGACGAGCCACCACGGCGCGACGAGTGACTTGCCCCCGCTCGCAACGACTGCGTTCGCCGCGAAGATCATGATCACGAAGCCGATGCCCGCGAGTGCGAGGCCGAGCGAGAACTTCGCCGGGCTGGAAAGGTCGATCCCGCGCTTCGCCATGCCGACCCACAGAGCGGCGAACAACGGTGCGAAGATGATGATCATCAACGGATTGACCGACTGGAACCAAGTCGCCGGAATCGTGAAGCTGCCTACCGTTCTATCCGTAAAGTCGCGCGCGAAAAGATTGAGCGAAGTAGGCGCTTGCTCGAATGCCGACCAGAATATCGCGGCGAAAGCGAACAGAACGACGATTACCGCGACGCGTTTCTTCTCGTCACCGCTCAGCTTCCCGAGCAGGAACATGTAGAGAAAGAAAATTGCGGCCATACCTACCATGAGGTAGGTCATGTACTTGGCGATTGCCGGTGGATTCAGCTCGATCGCGCCAGTGGTGGCGAGGAAGAAGATGAGAACCACTGACACGGCGAAGGAGACCACTGCGATCTTCACCGTTCTTTCCTGTCTCGCCTGCACGACAGGATCCGGATGACGTGTCGGAGCCATTCCGATCGGTCCGAGTGTTTTCTTCGCGCGAAGTCCGTACACGGTCAGTCCGAGCAGCATCGCAACACCCGCGGCGCCCATGCCGACGTGCCAGTCAACCTGCTCGCCAAGGTATCCGGTCACCATCTGACCGATCAGGGAACCGACGTTGATTCCCATGTAGAAGATCGAAAATCCTGCGTCACGCCGCGCTCCACCCTCCGGATACAGATCGCCGACAATCGCGGAGATGTTCGGCTTGAGAAGTCCCGTGCCGAGCACGATGAGAACGAGGCCGGCGAAGAACGGCAGCTTCCCGTTGCCAGCGCCGGCGAGTCCGGAGAGTCCGATGCAGATGTGACCGGCTGAAATGAGCGATGCGCCAATGAAGATTGCGCGCCGAAGTCCGAGCAACCGGTCGGCTACCCAACCACCTGGCAGCGACATCAGATAGACGAACGCCGCGTAGATGCCGACTATTGCCGATGCGGTCGTACGGTCGAAGCCGTATCCGCCCTGCATGATCGCCGCCGACATGAAGAGCACGAGTAGCGGACGCAGACCGTAGTACGAGAAACGCTCCCACATCTCGGTGAAGAAGAGAGTGGAGAGTCCGCTCGGATGGCCAAAGAAGCTCCGGTCACCGGTCCAGCGCTCGAGGCCCGCGGGTGGAGAATCGGTTGCCACCTGACTTGCCTGCGTCTGCTCGAACACGGACTTGTCTGTATTCATCGTCATTTATTGGCCTTGTGTGACAACGGTTTAGTGACGCGCGAGCTGCTCGACGACGGGAAAATACGGCTCAGGCGGATTGACGCCACCCGCTTCCACCTGTTCTTGCCAAGGTATGACAGTTGGTGGCTGCTTGATACACGCCGCATAGTGCCCAGGTGCCTTCTCCTCCAGGGGTGGATTGATCACAGAGCACGCCTTGTCCTTGGCCGGATGGTGACAGCGTGGGTGAAACACGCAGCCTGACGGCGGATTGGCCGGTGAAGGAACATCGCCCTCGAGAAGAATTCGCTGCTTCTCGATCTTCGGATTGGCAATCGGCACGGCCGACAACAGAGCCTGCGTGTACGGCATCGTAGGCTTTCGGTACAGATCAGGAGCCTTCGCCAGCTCGACGATCTTGCCGAGGTACATCACTGCAACGCGATCGGACATGTGCTTCACGACAGACAGGTCGTGCGCGATGAACAGGTACGTGAGGCCGCGCTCTTTCTGCAGATCGCGCAGAAGATTTATCACCTGTGCCTGGACCGACACATCGAGCGCAGACACGGGCTCGTCGCACACGATGAACCGCGGCTCGACTGCGAGTGCTCTGGCGATTCCGATTCGTTGACGCTGGCCACCGGAAAACTCGTGCGGATAGCGCGTCGCGTATTCCGCTCGCAGGCCGACTTCATCGAGAAGTCGCT
>JBDTNA010000119.1:0-8668 GCA_039933985.1 Gemmatimonadales bacterium
CGCGATTCGATCGCATCGATGCCTGGGTCAACAACGTGGGGCAGGGAATTTCACGGGTTCCGTCCGAGCTCACGGACGAGGACATCGACGACATGATACGCATCAACATCAAGTCGGCGCTGTATGGAATGCAGGAGATTCTGCCCCATTTTCGCGAGCGAAATGACGGCCACGTCATCAACATCTCATCGATGCTCGGCCGCATTCCCTTCGCCGTTCATCGGTCCGCGTACAACGGCGCAAAGCATTTTCTCAATGCTCTCACGGCCAACTTCCGTACAGAGGTTCAGGAGACCCATCCCGGCATCCAATTCTCGGTCGTTTCACCGGGTGTGGTCAGAACCGATTTCGGGCTGAACGCGCGGCACGGAGGCGTCGATTCTCGCGAGCTGCCATATTCGCAGAGCGCCGAGGAGGTAGCCGAGGTAATTGCGGGGGTGATCGAGTCGCGCCGAGCTGATATCTACACGAGGGAAGGGTCCCGTGCCAGAGTTGTCGGCTACTTCTCGGAGGTCGGCGAAGACCCCTGATGCCGGCGTGCAATCAGCCGCGATACCACCCGCGAAGTCGGTCGTCCCTTGCATATGGGGACGGTCGTAGCGGATCGCGAGGCGATCCCGGCGGTGAGGGGTTCGAAGTTGGCTGAGCTGTCAGGCAACACAGGACCGCGAAATTTGTACATCGGCTGCGCGGGATGGAGCGTTTCCCGCGACGCCGATTCCGACTTTCCGTCGACTGGCAGTCATCTCGAGCGGTACGCCGCCGTTTTTCGATCGGTGGAGATCAATTCCTCGTTCCACCGGCCCCATCGCCGATCGACGTACGAGAGGTGGGCAGCGAGCGTACCCGACTATTTCCGGTTCTCGGTAAAGCTGCCGAAGACGATTACTCACGGCAAACGACTAGTCGGCGCGGACGACCAGCTCGCGACATTTCTCGATGAAGTCGGCGGCCTTGGCGGCAAGCTCGGCGCTCTCCTCGTCCAGCTTCCGCCGAGTGCGGAGTTTGATGCGGCGGTGGCAGGACAATTCTTCGAGTCCTTCCGCAGCCGCCACACCGGTGACGTGTTCATCGAGCCGCGGCATAAGACATGGTTCGGTCAGGTCGCCAACAAAGTTTTAACAGATCTCAAAATCGGTCGCGTCGGAGCTGATCCTGCGATAATTCCCGTCGCGGCAGAACCGGGCGGTATTTCGGGGCGCGTTTATTTCCGCCTGCATGGATCACCGCAGGTCTATTATTCGTCGTACACCACGTCTTACCTAGACGGGCTGGCGTTTCGACTCACATCCCACGCGAGAAGCGGCGGAATTGTGTGGTGCATGTTCGACAACACGATTCGCGGAGCGGCGACGGTAAACGCGCTCTATCTGGCGAAGAAAATCGCCCTCTCCGACCGGCCGGCCGTCAGGCGTTAGCGTGGTGTAAGAGGTGCGAGGCTCATATTGACGCAATCGCACCGAAAGCCATCTTCTGACGAACTCAAGGCAATCATGGGATTGCCCATACTTCGGCCGGATTCCACGTGACAACTCGAAGATCGTTTGTTGGAACGAGCGGTGGTGCGCTGCTCGCTTTGGGAGCTCCTTCGCTGCTCCGCCGGTCGGTCGATCACGATCTCGTCATTCGCGGCGGCACTGTGTTCGATGGAACCGGCGCGGACGGTCATGAGCTCGATGTCGCGATCTCCGGTGCGTTGATCACCGAGATTGCGCCGAGGGTCGCATCGGGTGGCAGGGAGGAGATCGACGCACGCGGGCTGGCTGTTGCTCCGGGATTCATCGACATCCATTCGCACGGCGACAGCAACATGGACGAGGATCCGCGCGTCGAGTCCGTCGTTCGCCAGGGAATCACGACGATTGTCGCAGGTGTCGATGGCAGCTCGCGCGCGTACGGAGCCGATGACAAGACGTTCACGTCGTTGTTCAATTCGATCGACAGACTGCGTCCTGGTTGCAATGTCGCTTCGATGGTTGGACTTGGAAGTGTTCGCGGCGGAGTAGTCGGCGACACGGATCGTCCAGCTACGCCTCTCGAGCTGACGCGAATGACGGCGATGGTCGAAAAGTCATTGTCTGAAGGGGCGTGCGGTGCGTCGTCCGGTCTAGAGTATACGCCGGGGGCGTTTGCATCACTCGATGAGCTGATCGCGTTGTGCCGGCCGCTGAGCAGGCGCGGACTTCCATACGCGACGCACATGCGCAACGAGGACGACCGGTTGATGGACGCGATCGACGAATCGATTGCAGTCGCTCGCGGTGCAGGCTGCCGGTTGCAGATCTCGCATCTCAAGACACAGGGTCCGCGAAACTGGTCGAAGCTCGACCGTGTTTTTCTCTTGATCGAGGCGGCGCGCTCGGCGCGCACTGACATCGCATTCGACAGGTATCCGTACGTTGCGTATGCGACCGGTCTAACAAATCTCTTTCCGGTGTGGTGTCGCGACGGAGGGATCGATGCGTTCTTCGGTCGTCTAGCCGATTCAGGGACGTCGCCGCGAATCAGGATGGAGACACTCGCAAAAGTCGAATTGGTCGGCGGCTGGGATAACGTTCAGGTATCCGGCGTATCCGCAGTTGAAGATCGTGATGCAGAAGGGAAGCGACTCGGCGCGTATGCTGCTGCGCGCGGTGGTGATCCTTACGAGATCACGATCGCGCTGCTTCGCCGTAGCCGAGGGGAAGTGGGAATGCTCGGCTACGCGATGAGTGAGCCGAATCTCGAGAAGATTCTCGCGCATCCGCTGGGAATGGTGTGCACTGATGGCGGCGGCTTTGCGATCGATGGCCCGACGCGACGCGGGAGTCCGCATCCTCGCGGGGCAGGGAGTTTCCCGCGAGTGCTCGCTCGATACGTTCGAGAGCGAAAAGTGCTGACACTGGCGCAGGCGATCAAAAAGATGTCGTCGCTGCCGGCGTCTCGTGTTCGGATCACGGATCGTGGCCGGCTAGCAGCTGGGCTGGCGGCGGATGTGGTGGTGTTCGATCCTGCGCAGGTAGCGGATACGGCGACGTTCGATGCGCCGTTTCAGTATCCGGTCGGGATTCGTGTCGTTGTCGTGAACGGGACTGTTGCCTTGCGGGATGGTGCGCGGAGCTCTGTCGGGACTGGGAAGGCGTTGCGCGTTACCTAATGTCTCGAGCAACGCGAACGTTTGCGATGGTGAGACCAGCGAGACCGCCGAGGAAACGAAACCCAACAACGACAAACGATCGCCACGGATTGAACGGATTTACGCGGATTGATAACAAAATTATTTGTTTTTGGTTTGTCCGCCAAAATCCGCGTCATCCGTGCCGATCGTTTGTTGTTGGCAGTTTGCTTCCTCGGCGGTGTCGGCGGTCTCGGTGATTAGATAGACTGTGTCAGTGGTCTCAGTAGTTTGACATCACGCCGACAATGGTCGCGCAATCAGAATCCCGGTAGACCGCCGGATGCGCGCGACATATTCGGGAAGGGTCGTGCGAGTGATCTCCACTGCACCACCAGACAGGGGCGCGTGCAAAACGCGCAGAACACCATCGTTGCCCCGATACGCGAATGCTGCGTGTGTGACGTCGATGCCCGGGATTGCGGTCGCGAATGCGATGACATCGCCGGTCTGAATCCGATCTGACACGGATTCGATCTTGTCGGCCGCCACCACGTAGCGTGGACTCGAATCGAGCCGCGTCTCCATTCGACCGATTTCAGCGAACACACTGTCGTTGGCCATCGCCGGATAGCTGCCGCGATGCTCGGTCATGAACCGCAGCGGACGCGTGTCGTTCACACCCCCGAGCTCTGCGCCCATATCGCGCACCAGCCCGCGGCGCGCGCCGTCAGTGATCCATTCGCTGAAGTAATGGAGACGGGAGGTGTAGCCGGTCCGCTTTCCGCCGCGATAGCGCATGCGCTCGACTTCGCGCGAGAATTTCGCCCAGATCGGCTTGCGTCCGTCGTCGGAGGCACGGGCGACGGCGATGCATGATTCGACCAGTGTGACGCAGTCGAATTGCGTCAGCGACAGCGTGATCGGCTCGGTTCGCGTCGGATCGCCACCGGCCTTGATGTACGCCTCGAGCGTGTTCGGCACATAGGGAGTTCCAATCGCGAGCTCGCCGACTTTGATCGCCCGCGGCCCAAGCGAGAGAGATCGGCGATTCATTCCGACGCTGCGAAGGGCGGCAGACCACGCATTGAGCCGGGATGCATCCGTGTCGAGACTGTCGGCGCTGACTACGCTCGCAAAGAGTCTGGATGGCAGCGCAGACGCAGCCGCGCCAGCCGCGAGCACTTTCAACAGCTCTCTTCGAGAAAGGAATTCGTTCATGGCGTTCTCCTGTCGGTATCGGCAATCTCGACGCCGTGCGGTTTGCAGTCAACGCCAAAGCGGCCGCTCTGGAACCGGACCGCGCACCACGCCACCTTTGTGCGTCACCGAGAGAGGTACACAATGACGACCGGATACAAGCCCGAGGGTTACAACTGACGCGAACGAAGCGCACTGTTCTCACGCTTGTATCGCTCGCCGCAAGCGCATGCGGCAAGCCTGCGCATGAACCGAAGCCGGCGCCTGCAGTGGGTCGGCCGAACGTTGTCTTCATTCTGTCCGACGATCACGCGGCGCACGCAATATCCGCATATCACGCGGTTCTCAAATACGGCGTAAAGCTTCCGCCGACTCCGAATCTCGATCGTCTCGCAAGCGATGGTATGCTGTTCGTGAATTCGTTCGTCACGAATTCGATCTGCGGGCCAGCGCGCGCGACTGTTCTGACTGGACAGTACGGGCATCTGAACGGAGTGATGACGAATACCGAAGCGCTGCATCCAACGAAGGCCACTTTTCCGAAGCTTATGCAGGACGCCGGATATGAGACCGCGCTCTTCGGTAAATGGCACTTGAGAACGAAGCCGGAAGGATTTGACCGCTACGAGATTCTCGCGGGGCAGGGGCCGTACTACAATCCGGTTCTTCACACCGGCGACGACAGCGTGCGCTACACGGGATACACGCTCGATGTATTCACCGATCGGGCACTTGGATGGACGAGGGAGAGGCGGTTCTCCGTCAAGCCGTTCATGCTGATGCTGACGTTCAACGCACCACACCGGTGGTGGGATCCGGGGCCGGATCAGCTCTCGATGTATCGCGATACAACGTTCGAAATACCCTCGACATTCAACGACGACGGCAGCGGCAGGGCTTCACCTGCCCGAGATCCCGAGATGAAGATTGCACTCGATCTCATCCCGCGGGATCTCAAGCTCGAGCCGCCGAACAACCTCACGCCCGCACAGCTTGCCGCCTGGAACGCAGCGTACGAAAAGGAGAACGCCAAGCTTCGCGCATCCGGCATTGACGGTGATGCCCTCGCGAAATGGAAATACCAGCGATTCATTGCCGACTACATGCGCGTGATTGCGGCACTCGATGCGCAAGTCGGAAGAATTCTCAAGGGACTCGACGACGCCGGGCTCAGCAAGAATACGGTGGTCGTCTACTCATCCGATCAGGGATTCTTCCTCGGCGAGCACGGATGGTTCGACAAACGCTGGATGTACGAAGAATCGCTTCGAACGCCGCTCATCGTAAAGTGGCCGGGAGTGGTGAAGCCGGGCTCGCGGAATACCGATCTCGTGATGAATCTCGATCTGGCCGAGACGTTCCTCGACATCGCGCATGCGAATATTCCGGCGAACATGCAGGGCCGGAGCATCGTTCCACTTCTACGCGGACAAACGCCGCCCGATTGGCGTGACGCGATCTACTACCAGTACTTCGAGTATCCGGGATGGCACGCCGTGCGGCGGCAGTATGGTGTTCGCACGGAGCGGTACAAGCTGATTCGCTATTACGAGGTCAACGAGTCGGAGCTGTTCGACCTCGATCGCGACCCCGAAGAGCTGAAGAGCGTCTACGCGGACGCAAGCTATTCATCGGTTCGCAGGGAGCTCGAGTCGAAACTCCAATCACTTCGGGCTCAGTATGAAGTGCCTGCCGCCGATCCTGCGCCCTACTATCCATGGGAGCTTCCGCCTGAGTATCGCCGTCCAGGAACACCGGGCAGCAAGCGAAACGGCGAGATTGGTGCGAGCTCGATGACTTCACACACTCATTAGAATGGCAACTCGCCGCATCTCGTTCGCCGCGCTGGCAATCGTCACGCTCGCTGCTTCTTCGCCGCTCGAGGCGCAGAGACCCAAGCCGGCTCGCGCGGGCCCTGCGCTTACCCGTGGCATTGCAGCAGCAGACTCCCTCGTGAACGCCGCGCTGGGGTCGCTCACTCCTGGCGCGGTGCTCGTTGTAGCAAAAGGCGAAACGTTGCTGCATGAGCGTGCGTTCGGATACGCGGAGCTGAACGACTACCAGATGGCGCGACTCGCAACACCGCGCGCGATGGAGCCTTCGACAGTCTTCGACCTTGCCTCAGTGACGAAAGTCATGGCAACGACGATGGCGATCATGATTCTCGTCGATCGTGGTCATGTGAACCTCAGCGCACCCGTCTACAAGTACCTGCCGGAGTTTCGCGGACCTCATCTCGACAGCATCACTGTTCGACATCTCCTTCAACATTCGTCCGGACTTGTGCAGTGGCAGCCGCTCTATTATCAGGCGACGAATAAGACGGAAACGCTCCGCTCGATTCGCGACATGCCGCTCGGCTGGGGCGTCGGCGAGGGCAGACACTACAGCGATCTTGGTTTCATGCTTCTCGGATACATCGTCGAGCGAGTGAGCGGACGCCCTCTCGATTCATTCGTTGACCGCGAGCTCTACGGTCCGCTCAGGCTTCGTCACACGGCGTTCAATCCGAAGCGACGGGGAATCAGCGGCTTCGCAGCGACCGAGCAGGGAAACGTGTATGAGCACCACATGGTCTACGATACGACGTTTGCCTACAAGTATCGCGGCGATCCAAAGTCGTGGGACAAGTGGCGCGACTACGTTCTCGCGGGAGAGACCGATGACGGAAACTCTTTCTATGCGAACGGTGGCGTTGCGGGACACGCTGGATTGTTCTCAACTGCGCGCGAGCTCAGCGTTCTCATCGATCTCCTGAGTAATCGCGGCGCCACCACTAATGGTTTCCGGTTCATTCGGCCTGGGGTTGTCGAGGAGTTTTTGTCACTCGACCGATATGGCCACTACCTCGGTTGGCAGCAGCAACAGGGACTCCCGCGCGGAAGCTTCATGCACACCGGTTTTACGGGGACCTACGTGCTTGGCGTTCCGAAATACGGGCTGTCGATCGTGCTTCTTACAAACCGGCAGAATCTCGGCACGAACGAAAAGGGTTTCTTCCCGGACGTTGGGCCGCTACGGAATGCTGTGGCAAATGCGATCGTCGCGGGCGCCGAAGCAGATGCCGGATCGCCGCGGACAAGCAGCTCCTCCCGGACACCTCATTTCGAAACGAGAGATTTTCAGTCGGGACGTTGGCTCAAAGGCAACACCCATACTCACACTCTCGAGAGCGACGGCGACTCGCCGCCGGAAGTCGTCACGAAGTGGTACAAGTCACACGGATACAACTTTCTCGTTTTATCGGATCACAATGTCTGGGTGAATCCGGCGAAGCTCTCCTACCTGGTCGATTCGGCGTTCATCCTGATTCCCGGTGAAGAGCTTACGACTCGCTTCGGCACAAAGCCGATACACGTCAACGGCCTGAACATTCCGGGAGTCATTCCTCCACAGACCGACAGCAGTCTGCTCGGCACGATTCAAAAGAACGTCGACGCCGTGCGTGAAGTGGAGGGAGTGCCGCACATCAATCATCCGAACTTCGGGTGGGCGATCACAGAGGACGTTCTCGCGAAGGTCCGCAACGACAAGCTGATCGAAATTCACAACGGGCACCCGCTCGTTCACAATGAAGGCGGTGGTGATTCGCCCGGGATGGAAGCGGTGTGGGATCATCTGCTTACGGCCGGCAAGCGCATCTACGGAATCGCGGTAGATGACGCGCATCACTTCCTTGGCGAATTCGCACCTGATCGCGCGAATCCCGGTCGCGGCTGGCTAACGGTGCGGGCGAACAAGCTCGATGCGCGTGACATCATGACGCAGATAGAAGCGGGGCGCTTCTACGCCAGCTCAGGCGTCGAGCTCGACTCCGTTCGGGTAACTGCCACCGACGTGACGATTCACGTTCGAAAGCGCGGCGACTTCAAGTTCTTCACGGACTTCATTGGACGGGATGGTGTGATTCTCAAGAGCACCGGCGACAATCCAGCGACATACCATCTGACAGGAACGGAGACATACGTGCGCCCGCGAGTGAGAAATTCCGGGGGCGAGTTCGCCTGGCTTCAGCCGATATTCGTCGAGCGATGAGCGCGATCGATCCACTGAGCGACGACAAGGTCGTCGAGTCCTGGCACAAAAACGCGGAGCCATGGACTGACGCTGTACGTGAAAGCCGAATTGAGACCCGGAAGCTCGTCACAGATCGCGCGATTGTTGATGCGGTGATGAGCAGATCGCCGAAGAGCGTCCTCGACATCGGCTGCGGCGAAGGTTGGCTGAGCCGAGAGCTTGCGAGCCGCGATGTTCGTGTTACGGGTGTGGATGTAGTTCCAGCTTTGATCGAACGGGCAAACCTTGCCGGCGGCGGAACGTTCGTCGTCGCGTCGTACGATGAGATCGCGGCCGGGCGGCTCGACGTGAAAGTTG
>JBDTNA010000120.1:0-8574 GCA_039933985.1 Gemmatimonadales bacterium
CCGCGTCGGCCAAGGTCAAGTCGGTGACAGTTTCTCCAGCGAACGCCACCATTTCCGTGGGATCGACCGTACAGCTGACGGCGACGAGCAAGCCACCCGGTTCAACATTTACGTGGGCTAGCTCAAATACCGCAGTCGCTACGGTAAGTCAGGGCGGGCTCGTAAGCGGTGTCGCCGCAGGACAAGCGACTGTGTCTGCGTCCGCAGCTGGAAAAACCGGAAACTCGGTGATTACTGTGTCTGCAATAGCGCCACCACCACCACCACCACCACCACCACCACCACCACCGCCACCGCCACCACCGCCGCCGCATTACGTGGTGTTGTGCAAAGCGGGCCAGGTCGCAGGGTCTTTCACGTTCAACGTGCTGGTCACCGGGACAATAGCGTCGGACGTCGTCAAGAACACCGCCAATCTTGCGGCGGGCGCGTGTGACACTGTGTTCACCCGCGTTCAGGTCGGAGCAGTAGCGGCTACGGTCACGATTACTGAATCAGTTGCCGCGAATGCGTCGACCTTCCTGCAGAACGTCACGGTTGACGGAGCGTTGACGGCGACAGTTGGCGCGGGCGTCGTCGTTACGACGAATTTCCCAGGGCCGGACAAGGTCGTGGTCTTCACCAACGTTCAGGCAACGGTTGGCTTACAGGTAGCTTACCACCCGACGTCCCAGACTCCAGGGGTAGTCCATCTCTGTAAGTCGGTTTCGAGTCCGCCTGGCACATTCAACTTCAACATTGTTGCGGTGGGCGCTGTAGCGACCGATCAGCTGGCGGCCAACGTTTCGCTCACGGCGGGACAGTGCAAGGTCGTCTTCATACGAACTGTTCCGCAGCTTGTCCCGGCTACGCTCACGATTTTCGAAAGTACCGCTCTCGGAACAGTGATCGACCTGGTTGCGAAGCAGAACTCTGCCGGCATTTCAATTTTCACCGCACTTCAGGCAGGGCTCGGGGTCGTAGTTACCGAGAACGCTTCACCGAACGGCGGCAACCTGGTCATCTTCTTCAACAAGACGCTGCTCATACAGTAGCGAACAGGACCGCAGTTTCGAGAACAACAAAAAGGCCCCGCGAGAAATCGCGGGGCCTTTTTCTTTCCTTCGCTTCGTCAGATCAGATCGCGAGGTCGCTTCGCTTGAACTTTCCCTGCCAGTAGGCGAGGAGTACCGCGCCAAACCCTGTGGTGACGGCGATGAACGTAACGGCCGATGCAAACGACGCGAGCATCGGACCGAGAAGCGGAACGCCACTGAATGCCGATGCGATGAGCCACATGCCGAGATAGATCGCTGTTCCAGTAAGGAATGAGCGAAGCATCGCGCCGTGCGGCGTATCGTCCTGGCTGTTTCGGGTGAGAGCCGCTCCAGTCATCGTCGCAACCGCGATAAATCCGAACATCGCAATTCCGGCGACGACGAACATGAACGCCATCAGGCCAAGTGGAATCAAAAGGATTCCGACAAGCGTTGCCGCGAGCAGCACCATCACAGCGATTGCCCCCGGAACGATCGCCAGATGACCCAGCAGGCCGGTGCCAAGCGACTTCCCGATTCCTTCCTGCATCGTCCGAATCACGATGTCGAGCTTGTCCGCACCGAAAGCCATCAGTACAAATCCAACCAGCGCAACGATCACGAGCCAGCCGACCGCCATGCCCACCGAGCGTCCGGTGTCATGGCGAGCTTCGCGCACGAACGCGCGAGTCGCTCGCGCTTCGTTGGCGAGAATCATCACCTGACTATTGAGAGCGTTCGTGACCGTGACGACTGCGCCCGAGGCGCCGGCGCCTGCCGCCACCGCACTCTCTGCCTTCACCTTCTTTCCGGGAATGAGCGACGCTGTTACGACGAGGGCGAAGAGAAGGGCGATGCGGCGCATGATCAGGCGGCCTTCCGGCTTGCGGATGCGGCCGCGCGAAGCGCGGCGGTTGCAGCGACCATACCGGCCGCAAAGGATCCTGCAATGGCCACACCCGTCGCCGTACCCGCAGCTGCCGCGGTCCCCGCAGCAGTGGCGGTAGCCGAAGCCGTGGCGTCAGTCGCCAGAGTCGACAGGAACGTCATCGTGCTGGCGCCGAAGATGCGGCTGATCAGTACGAACAGATTCAGGTCGAAGAAAACCGCGAGGGCAACGGCCGTCATTGTCACACCGAGCGATGTGATCATAGCGGTAGCTGCGATACGGGCGGGAATCGAGCGACGAATATCGGGCTGAGCCACCGTTACTGACGAGCGTCTTTCGATTGGCGCTCGATAGGCCGGGGCCACCACCCTGATCTCACCTGGGGCTGGGGCGGGCACCGCGCCGGGGATCCGAACCCGGGCCATCACCTTGTCCGCAAACTGCGGGGAAGGCGAAAAGGACGGCAGTTGCTTCATTGCCGCCGCTATTGGCGCGAATTCTTCGTCTGAGTAATGATCTGTCAAAAGGTCCTCACGAAAGGATTACGGGTGGTGCTGTCCCCGGGTTTCAACAAAAACAACATCATCTGACTTCTCCAAGGGCCGCCCTGAGCTCGTGCCTGGCACGATGGATATAAGTCTTTACGGTGCCGAGGGGCAGCTTCACAATCTCGGCGATCTCTTCATACGATTTATCCTCGACGTGCCTGAGCATGATGCAGGCCCGGTATTCCGGGCGCAGCTTGCCGATTGCCCGCTCAATTGCCGTTCCGAGCTCTTTTGACTCGAGCTCCTCGAGGGGGGATTCACCGGCCGACACGACGGCGATCGAGGTTGCCCTGGCGCTCTCAGCCGTCACGGCATCGGGCGCTCCTTCTATACTGATAGTATCTACCCGCCTGCGACGCAGATGATCGATCGTCAGGTTATTCGCGATCTTGAAAAGCCAGCTGGAGAATTTGAACTCGGGGCTGTAGCGGTCGATGTTGTTGAGGACCTTGATGAAGGTCTCCTGCGCCAGGTCTTCCGCTGTCTCCCTGTCACGCACCATTCGGAAGATCAGCGAGAACACTGGCCTCTCGTAGCGAGCGAGAAGCTCGCGATACGCAGCCTCCGACCCCGTGCGCGCCGGCGCGACGACGGCGGGGTCGGATAGACTGGAAACGGGCGGGGTTGCGGCTCCTGCTGGCATGTGCGGCACTAAGTTAGCTTGCCTTGACCCGAAACGCGCCCGTCAACCCTCACCACGATGCCGACAGCAATGGATGATCAGACCGCGATTCGCGCGGCAGAAGGTGGTCCGGAAAAAAGCGAATACGTTCAGAAAATATTCTCCGAGATCGCGCCTCGTTATGACCTGCTGAATCACCTTCTCAGTCTGAACATCGATCGCGTCTGGCGCAGAAGGGCCATCAGAGAGCTCCACTACGAGAATCATCCCCGCGGCCGCTACCTCGATATCTGCGCCGGGACACTCGATGTGAGTTCGGCACTTGCTGCCTCGAAAGGTTTCTCGGGTTTCATAGTTGGTGCCGATTTCGCGGAGCCGATGCTCAGGGCGGGGCGGGGAAAGATTGGAACGGCGCCGATCGCGCCTGTCACCGCTGACGCGCTCACGCTGCCGCTCGAATCGGCGTCGATGTCGGGAGCGATCGTCGCATTCGGAATAAGGAATGTCGCGGATCTCGATGCCGGCTTGAGAGAGATTCATCGCGTGCTGATGCCCGGCGCCCGCTTCGTGATACTCGAATTCTCGACGCCACGTTCGCCGGTGATCAACAGCGCGTATCAGCTCTACTTCAACAACATCCTCCCCTTCATCGGCGGGCTCGTAAGCGGACATCGCTCGGCCTATCGATATCTGCCCCGGTCAGTTGCGAATTTCCCGGTGGAGGAAGAGCTCGCGAGCCGAATGGAGAAGGCGGGCTTCAGGAATGTTCGGTGGCAGTCGCTTACTCTGGGGATCGCGGCGATACACACCGGCGAGCGAGCTAGCTAGGAAACTTTCTTCGTCCGTCCCATTTCTTTCGGGAAACGCCGAAACCAGGACGACAACAAGAGCAGCTCGTCTATCTCGTGCGTGGGGACGCTCGTCGATGGCTTCCTGCTCTCCGGGGCGGAGAAGATGTCGTCAACGAGACGCTTGAGCTTCGTGCGCTGCCACGTCGAGCGAGGCTTCTCGAGCTCGGCCCGTACGACTCCACGCTTTACGACGTAAACGCGATCCTCGCCCTCGTGACCTTTCACGGTGTAGACGAAAGACAGCTTCTCCACGGCAAAGCGCAGCCGGCCGAACTGCTCACGCAACGAATCGAGTCTCGCGAGCTTGTCCCTGAATGATGCCGCGCGCTCGAACTCCAGTTTCTCGCTCGCCTCTTCCATCCTCGCTCGCAATGTCTCGATCGGCCCGTCGTCGGCCCCGTCGAGAAACGCGCGCGCCATCGCAACGCGCTCGTCATACTGCGCCGCTGAACATCCTCCGACGCACGGACCGAGGCACCGGTTGATTTCGTAGCGAATGCATCCTGGCGTCCGCGGAGCAAGTTGAAACAGCTCCTGCTGATCGCTGAAATGCATCTTCGTGTCGGTGGTGCAATCGCGAAGCATGAGTACGTCGCTCAGCTCGCGGAGTGCGTCGCCGACCCGTTGCGCTCCGACGAACGGCCCGTAGTAAACCGACGCATCGTCCGCAGATGCACCGCGAACAACGGCGAGCTTCGGCGCGGCGCCCTTCGTGAGCTTGATGAATGAGTAATGAAGCGCATCGCGTTTCATCGCGACGTTGAGCCTGGGTCGATAGGTCTTGATCAGCCTCAGCTCGCGCAACAGCGCAGCAAATTCGCTCGGAGTGTATTCCCAGTCGATCGAATCTGCCTCGCGCAGGATTCGCGCGCCTTTCTCTTCGGGATACGCGCAACGGAAATAGCTGAGAAGACGGCTGCGAACGCGCTTGGATTTGCCAACGTAAACGACTTCGCCGGTGGCAGAAAGCATCCGGTAAATCCCGGGTCGGTCGGAGGCGCCGGCCTTGACCAGATTCTTCATCGCCGCGATCTGAACATCGCTTGTTGGCTCGGGTCTACCGCCTCTCTTCTTTCCATGTCGAGGGGCCGCAGGCGCTGCAGCGACTTGCGCCACTGCGTTTTCTAGCATTGACACCGGGCGCAGAAAACCGTCGCTCGACCGTCGATCGCGTGCGTGCCAATGAGACGAGCGCCGCAGCGAACGCACGGTTCACCTTCGCGTCCATACGCCTGAAGCTTCTCGGCAAATCTGCCCCGTTCGCCCTTCGCGTCGCGGTAGTCGCGGAAGCTGGTCCCTCGAGCCTCGATTGATTCGCGGAGAACGGAGATGATCTCTGTTCGAAGTCGCGCGACTTCGTCGGTGGTGATGCTGCGGGACGCGCGTGATGGGTCGATTCCCGCACGCCACAGAGATTCGTTGGCGTAGATATTTCCGATTCCCGCGATCCTGCGCTGATCCATCAAGACCTTCTTTACCGGCTGAGTCGATGCCCGAAGAACGCCCGATAATTGCTCTTCGGTGAACCTTTGGTCAAGAGGTTCTATTCCGAGCGCCTCCGAGTATTCATGAAACCGTGCGTCGTTCATCAAGGCAACCGTGCCCAGCCGTCGCACGTCGCAGTAGTGAAGTGAGCGTCCGTCATCGAGCGAGAGACGCAAGGTCGAGTAGGCGAGCTGCGCCGGATCGAGGCTTCCGTCGTCGATGATCAGCGCTCCTGTGAATCTTGGCTGAACGACGATTCGATCGCCGCTCGAGAGATCCGTAACGACGAGCTTGGCCCGGCGCCAGCTGCGGATCAGCTTCGCTCCCGTCAGTCTCCTGATGAATCCCGTCTTACCGACTTCCCTGAGAACGTCGGGCTTCGTCACTTTCGCCGACGTGATTGTGCGACCCGCGATTGCGTGGTCGAGGTCCTGCGCGATTGTCTCGGTCTCAGGTAGCTCCGGCATTCCTCTCTAACTCGCGCCAGGCAATGTCGCGGCGGAACTGCTTCCCATTGAAGCTGACGCGCTCCGCGTAGTTGCGGGAAAGGGCAGCCGCCTCTTCTATTGTACTGCCGGTTCCGGTGATGGCGAGCACTCGTCCACCGTTGGTGACGAGCTCACCCGTTTCGCGATCCCGCGCCGTCGCAGCCTGAAAGACGTGAAGTCCGTGAGGAGGCGGGGGCATTCTTATTGGATCATCCTTGTGAGACGACTCGGGATATCCCTGAGAGGCGAGGATCGTCGTCGCGGCTGACGCACCGGACCAGCGGATGGGCGCCATTCCCGAGATTGAATCGCCGCGAGCGATAGCATACAGCGGCTCGAGGAGTGAGCTCTCCATCAATGGAAGAATTGCCTCGGTCTCCGGATCACCGAAACGGCAATTGAATTCGACGACCTTTGGTCCTGATTCGGTGAGCATCAAGCCGGCGTAAAGGAGTCCGGTGAATGGAGCGCCGTTCTTTCGCAGTGCGGTCAGCGTCGGCTCGATAATTCGATCTATCGCGTCAGATACGACGTCATGAGTGGCTATCGAGACGGGCGCGTAGGCGCCCATTCCGCCGGTATTGGGTCCGACGTCTCCGTCCATGAGCCGCTTGTGATCCTGCACCGGCAGCATCGGCAGGATGTTGGTACCGTCGGTCAACACGAAAAGCGACAGCTCCTCACCCTGCATGAATTCTTCAACGAGTATCTCTTCGCCTGCGGCACCGAAGGCGCGATCCTGAAGCATCATGTAAACAGCGCGCTCTGCTTCTTCACTACTGCGCGCAATGACGACGCCCTTGCCGGCCGCGAGTCCCGACGCCTTGATCACTGCCGGCATGCCGAGCTTCCCGATCGCGCGAAGTGCGTCAGACGGGTCAGTGTGATGCGAGGCCATCGCGGTGGGCACTCCCGTGCTCAGCATCAATGTTTTTGCGAAACGCTTCGACGTTTCAATGCGCGCCGCCGCGCACGTCGGGCCAAAGATCGCGCGCCCGCGCTCGCGGAACGCATCGACAACTCCGGCTTCAAGCGGCCCCTCGGGCCCTATCACCGTCAGATCTACTTCTGCGCGTTCAGCAAAACCGATGAGGTCAACAATGTTGTCGGGCTTTACGGGAATACACTCGCCGAGCTCCGCGATGCCTGGATTTCCATGCGCGCAAATCAGCTCGATCGAGGGATCATCCTTCAGAAGCTTCCAGGCGATGGCGTGTTCGCGAGCGCCATTGCCCACGAGAAGCACCTTCAGCTGAAGGCCTGCTCTACGTCTGCCAGTAGGTCCTCGACATCCTCGACTCCGCATGAGAGTCGAACGAGTCCTTCGGTGATGCCAAGCTGCGCGCGTCGGTCGATTTCCACCGACGCATGAGTCATCGATGCTGGATGGCTGATCAGGCTCTCGACTCCGCCGAGCGATTCTGCGAGGGAGAACACGCGGAATTTTTTGAGTACTTCGTTCGCTTTCTCCTTCGTTCCCATTTCGACCGAGATCATTCCGCCAAAGCCCTTCATCTGCCGCTTTGCAAGCTCGTGCTGCGGATGTGATTCGAGACCCGGATAGATCACTCTGTCGTGTCCGAGCTTTTCGGCGAGCCACGCAGCGATCTTGCGGCCGTTCGCATCGTGACGCGGCATCCTCAAATGAAGAGTCTTGGTTCCCCGTAGTGCGAGCCACGAGTCGAATGGCCCCGGAACCGCGCCCGCCGCGTTCTGGATGAATTGAAGTCGCGTGGCGATCTCATCGTTACGTGTCACAGCGATACCGCCGATCATGTCACTGTGTCCGTTCAGGTCCTTCGTCGTCGAGTGGTACACGATATCGGCGCCGTAGTCGAGAGGGCGCTGGAAGAACGGAGTGGCGAACGTGTTGTCGACGATGAAGGTCGCGCCCGTGCGCTTCGCAATCTCGTTGACCGCAGTGAGATCGGTGAGACGAATGAGCGGATTCGTCGGCGTCTCGATGAGAATCACCTTCGTGTTTGGCTTCATCGCATCTTCGACGTGCTGCGGGTCACGCGTATCGACGAACGTGAACTCGAGACCGAAGTGCTGGAGAATCTTGTCGAACAAACGGAACGTTCCACCGTAAACATTCTCGCCGCAGACGATGTGATCGCCGGCCTTGAACAGCTTCATCAGTGAATCGAGACAGCCCATTCCACTCGAGAACGCGAAGCCATGAATGCCACCTTCGAGTGAAGCGACGTTTCTCTCGAGAGCTTCCCGTGTCGGGTTTTTTCCGCGCGCGTACTCGTAACCCTTGTTCTCGCCCAGTCCTTCCTGGACGTAGGTGGAGGTGGTGTAGATCGGCGTCATGATGGCGCCGGAGAGAAGGTCCGGCCGCTGGCCGGCGTGAATTGCGCGGGTTGCGAACCCGGCGCTCATGTCTTCGTCGAAGATGCGGGCCATGCTTGTCGTGAGGAGGGTGAGCTTCAAAGATAGCCGGAGCGGCAAAAGTTCGTCGCGCTAGATTACGCGCCTATGCCCAAGGAGAACCGTTGAATGGTGAATGAAGGATAAATGGTGAGCGTGTCAGGCGTGCGTGGGCGCGTCGGAGCGGGCCTCACGCCGGAAATCGTGGCCCGGTACGCCGCGGGCTTCGGCGCGTGGGCGCGCTCACGCGTCGTCGGGGACGCGACAATAGTTGTCGGTCGCGACAGCCGAGTCTCGGG
>JBDTNA010000121.1:0-8559 GCA_039933985.1 Gemmatimonadales bacterium
GCGTCCCGTCGATCGAGAGAGAATCTCGACTGCCTTTGCGAACGAATCGCCGATTTGACTTTCGGTATGCTGAAGCGCGTCACGCTCCATCCTGATGACGCGACGCCCTCGTTCGATTATCTCGTCGTTCTTCATGCTCGCGCCGCACTCCACACCGACACAATCCGCTTGAGCAAAGCCTCGAGATCGCTGAGCGGCAGCATGTTCGGCCCATCGCTCGGCGCATTATCCGGATCGGGATGCGTCTCGAGGAAAATGCCATTTGCGCCAGCCGCAATTGCGGCAAGCGCGAGCGGCGGAATGAATTCGCGCGCTCCACCGCTGGAACCGCCTTCTCCGAGACCGGGACGCTGGACACTGTGAGTCGCGTCGAAAATCACGGGAGATTCAGTCGCGGTGGCCATCCGTGCAAACCCGCGCATGTCCACGACGAGATCACCATACCCGAAGAAAGTTCCTCGTTCAGTTACGGCAATCTCGGCGTGACTACCATCCGGTTGCGCGCCACGGACCTTGTCCACGGCGCCGCGTATTCCTTCCGGATGAAGCCACTGCCCTTTCTTTATGTTGACTGCCTTGCCCGTTGCGCCCGCGGCCTCGAGAAGATCAGTCTGCCGGCAAAGAAAGGCCGGAATCTGAAGAGCGTCAGCGACCGTCGCCGCTTCTGCGCACTGGTCGGGCAGATGGACGTCGGTGATGATCGGCATGCCTGTGTCTTCCGCGACCCTGCGCAATGAGGCAATTCCCCCATCGATTCCAGGACCGCGCGCCGCACCGCGATTCGAGCGATTGGCCTTGTCGAAGCTTGCCTTGAAGACAATTCCACCGGGCACGATGTGCGAGAGGCGCTTGAGCTCTCTCGCAACCGAGAGATTCAACGCGTCGTCCTCGACCACGCACGGTCCGGCGATCACGAACAGCCTGTCTTTGGGAAAGAGAAGAGCCACCTACTGCGCCTTCTCCAGCGCTGCCTGCTTTCGCTCTGCACGCTGCGTCTTGGTCTGGAGCGCCGCGCCGATGAAGCTTGCAAAGAGCGGATGCGGACGTGTCGGCCGAGACTGAAGCTCCGGGTGGAACTGGCATCCGATGAACCACGGATGTGTCTGCAGCTCGACGATCTCGACGAGCGACCCATCTGGCGAGAGACCGCTCAGCGTCAGTCCGTGCTCGACGAACGCATCGCGATAGGCGTTCGATACTTCGTAGCGATGACGGTGGCGCTCGCTCACCTGCGGTGACGCATAGATCTCCGCTGCGCGCGTGCCTGGTCCAAGCTTACACGGATATGCGCCAAGTCGCATCGTGCCGCCCATGTCGGTCACGTGCTGCTGCGATTCCATCAATGCGATGACCGGATTCGAGCACTCGGGGGCAAACTCGCTCGAGTGACTGTCGTCGAGTCCAATCACGTTGCGCGCGAACTCGATGATTGCCGTCTGCATTCCCAGACAGATGCCGAAGAACGGCACACCCGCTTCGCGGGCATATCGAATCGCTTCGAGCATTCCCTCGATACCGCGAACGCCGAACCCGCCCGGAACGAGCACGCCATGATAGTCCGCCAGGAGCTCACGTGTTTTCTCACGGCTCGAAAACATGTCGCTGGCCAGCCACGAGATATCCACCGCGACATCATTCCCGATGCCGCCATGAATGAGAGCCTCCTGAACACTCTTGTATGAGTCGATGAGCTCGGTGTACTTGCCGATCACCGCGATCTTCACGCGATCTGACGGATCGACGATGCGCCGCACCATGCTCCGCCAGGCGCTCAAGTCAGGTGACTTACGGCCGAGAAGCCCGAGACGATGCATGACGCGCTCATCGAGCCCCTGCTCATGGAAAGTGAGCGGAATTTCGTAAATCGTTGGGACGTCGCGGCTCTCTACAACAGCTCCGAACTCGACGTTACAGAAGAGAGCGATCTTCCGTTTCACTTCTTCGGAAAGAGCGCGCTCGCTTCTGCAGATGAGGATGTCCGGCTGAATTCCGATCTCCATCAGCTCGCGGACGGAATGCTGCGTTGGCTTGGTCTTGACCTCACCGGCAGCGGCGATGAATGGAACCAGCGTGAGATGAATGAAGATCGCGTTCTCGCGCCCGATCTCATGACGGAATTGACGAATTGCCTCGAGAAACGGCAGCGACTCGATATCACCCACCGTTCCGCCGATCTCGACGATTACGACATCGCTCTCAGGGGCGAGACGTTTCATCGCCGCCTTTATCTCATCAGTAACGTGCGGGATGACCTGTACGGTGGATCCCAGGTACTCTCCGCGTCTCTCTTTCGTGATGACGTTGAGGTAAATGCGTCCCGTCGTGACGTTGTTCGCCTGCGCGAGCGAGCGATCGATGAACCGCTCGTAATGACCGAGGTCCAGATCCGTCTCCGCGCCGTCATCGGTTACGAATACCTCTCCGTGTTGAAACGGAGACATCGTTCCCGGATCGACGTTGAGATACGGATCGAACTTCATGATCGTCACGCGCATTCCGCGCTCGACGAGAAGTCGGCCGATCGACGCGGCGGCAATCCCCTTTCCGAGAGAGGACACAACTCCGCCCGTCACGAAGATGTACCGCGTTTGCTGTTTTGACTGAGGCTGCATTGGTTACCGTCCTGCGATGAATTCCTGCCACCGCGCATTCGCGCGGCTCAGGTCGTCTTCAGTATCGATGCCGCTCGCAGGCGGCTCTTCCGCGATTGCCACTCCCATCGGTATACCGGCTGCGAGCGGCCGAAGCTGCTCGAGTCGTTCAGTATTCTCCAGAGGATGCGGCGGAAGGCTAACCCACTTCTCGAGCGCGTCCCGTGTATATGCATACACTCCGATGTGCTGGAGCATGTCGATTTCTTTCGATCCGATCGCTTCGCGGTCTCTCACGTACGGAATTCCAGCTCGCGAGAAGTAGAGCGCGCGGCCGTCGTTTGCGATCACGACTTTCACGACGTTGGGATTTGTCGCGATATCCCATGACGCAGGCGATGCAGACGTGCCAAGGGGAAACTTCCCGGACGAGACCATCTCCTCCGCCCCCTTGATTGCCTGGCGCCCGATGAACGGCTCATCTCCCTGGACATTCACAATCGTCGTGAACTCGGCGAAGCGCGCCATCCGCGCAACCTCTGCCACCCTTTCCGTACCGGAGATGTGCTGCGCTCCCGTGATCACGGCGTCAGCTCCTGCTTCGCGCACAGTGCCAGCGACCGATTCTTCATCCGTAGCGACAACGACTGCGTCGGCGACGTTCATGTCGGAAACGCGCTGCCACACGCGAACTACGAGGGGGACGCCGGCGAGAAGTCGAAGCGGTTTCTGGGGGAGGCGAACCGCGGCGAGGCGCGCCGGAATAACCACGAGCGTCCTCATCCACCACCAAATTTCGCGCGGTCGGATGCAAAAGTCACGCCAGTTAATATAGCTATTCGAGCGCGCCGGCGCGAGCGCACGCTCACCGCATCGTTACAGAGAAAGAGAGAATCCGATGGAAAACGCGCTTTTGTCCGTGTACGAAGTCTTCTTGTAGTTCGGATCGATGTGGTACTCGATTTTCACGAGCTTCACCCCCAGTCCCACGCCGAGATTCTGGATCAGATCAGGCAGATCGCCGACCCCCGCCGCGCCCGCAGCGTAGCGAAGGCTCACCACCGGCGTTCCGACGTAAGGCAGAATGGGTTTGCGAAGCGGGATGCTGTATTCGCCTTCGACGAACAACAGCTTGTCTCCGCCCAGCGCCATGAGATCGACCGTTGCAAGCGTCCCTGCCCCGCCGAGGTATGCGTAACGCTGTGGAGGAGCGTGGTCACCGAATCCGAAGACTCCATGGCCGCGGAATTCAAAGTGCTGCGTTCCGAATGTCAGGAACTTTGCCTTGCTGTGCAGTGTCGCCTGCGTGAAATGGCCGTCCTCGGCCGACGACACAGGAGGCGAGTCAAACGCGTGCTCGAGGTCTGCGGACGCGCTGACTTTCGTATCGGCTTCCTCATACACCAATCCCACGCCGCCTGTCGCTGAAGTCGTGTGCCCCTCGAGAATCGCCGGATTGGGGCGGCGCATCTTCAAGCTGTCTTTTCTTCCGAGCGCACTCCACGGCGCGGTGTTGTGCTGGGTCGGAATGCCGGTAGACCATGCATTCTCGTGGAGCACGCCGATCTTCGGCTTCAAGGTGATCGAGCGGTTCACGATACTATGGGTGAACTCGGCGGTCACTCGATCGGCGCGGAAATAGTTGCGCGCATCGCTGCCGACACCAACGGCTGCAAGGCTGTTGATGAGATCGGAGCGAATCCAGCCGTCGTTGGTGAATGTTCCTCGTCCACCGTCGATTGCGATCTCATCGAACTGCGTCAAGCGCAGCTTCGCCTGAACCCGGGGATCGAATTCCCCGATATGGGACCGGTATGTCACAGTCGGATCGATCTGGATGCGTTCCTTGGCGAGGCGGATCTTCGGGCCCCACGGAAGCACGAGTCCGTCCACGCGGTTGTATGACGGAATACGGAGGCCGATGCCAAGCGGCAGCGATATCGGGCCGTCGGCATAGGTCAGGTAGCTGGTATCTGCCTGCTGAGGCTCGGCCTGAGGCGGATTCGACTGCGCGCCGGCCGGCAGAGCCGTACCCAGCGCGACCGCAACGATTACTCCGAAGATTCGTGCTCTCATCTCGACATTCGTAAGAAGTTTTCCAGCAGCTGTTTGCCCGACTGCGTCATCACCGACTCCGGATGAAATTGAACGCCCCAAACCGGATGCTCACGATGCCTCATTGCATGAATCTCCGTCGCATCGTCAACTCCCCATGCCAGAACCTCGAGCTCCTCCGGCAACGACTCTGCTTCGACGGTGAGGGAATGATACCGCATAACCTCCAGGGGTGAATCGAGTCCATCGAAAAGGTCTTTACCGTCATGTTGAATCCAGGACGTCTTTCCGTGCATCAGCTGCGGCGCCCGAATCACGCTCCCTCCGTAGGCCTCGCCGATTGCCTGATGCCCGAGACAAACGCCGAGCAATGGAAGTTTCGCGCCCAGCCTTTTGATGAGGTCGATACTGATGCCGGCGTCATTCGGAGTGCCTGGGCCTGGCGAAATGACGATCGCATCGGGATCGAGCGCTTCGACCTCGTCAACTGTAATCGCATCGTTCCTTCGGACGACCGGGTCGGTGCCCAGCTCGCCGAGGTACTGGACGAGATTGTAGGTGAAGGAGTCGTAGTTGTCGATGACGAGTATCATGCGCGCGGATGATATTGTCGGTGAACCGACCGCAGGAATTCCCGGTCAACATGGGTGTAGATCTGTGTCGTCGAAATATCGGCGTGTCCGAGCATTTCCTGAACCGCGCGGAGGTCAGCGCCACCTTCGAGCAGGTGAGTAGCGAAAGAATGCCGGAGCGTGTGCGGTGACACCGGCTTCTTGATTCCCGCGATGTCCACGTATTTGCGCAGGATTTTCCACGCTCCCATGCGCGACAGCGGCTCTCCGCGTGCGTTGAGAAAAAGGATTCCCTTCCCCTTTCCACGCTCGAGTCTTGGACGCAGCTCGCGAAGGTAGATCGCCGTGGCGCTTATCGCGCGACGTCCGATCGGGACCAGCCGCTCTTTCGAACCCTTCCCAAATACGCGAACGAGGTGGTCGTCCATGAGCACGTCACGGACGGAGAGCGTGATCCATTCGGAGACGCGAAGGCCGGCGCCGTATGCGATCTCGAGCATGGCGCGATCGCGAAACGCGAGCGGCTCGTCTAGCGACGGCGCGCCCACCAGCTTCTCTGCCTCATCTACGGTGAGCACTTCGGGAAGAGTGCGCCACCGCTTAGGCGCCTCGAGTCTCTCACTTGGGTCGCGGACCAGCTCGCCTTCGGCGAGCATGAATCGAAAATAGCTGCGCACTGCCGACACGTTCCGCCGAATAGATGACGGGGAGAGCCCCAGGTCCTTGAGATGATAGACATACTCGCGGAGGATCTTCGCGCTCGCGCTTGCGGGAGTGGACGCGCCTTTCGCGATGCAGAAGGTCGCAAATCGCGCGACGTCCCTGAGGTACGCTTCAGTCGTTCTCGGTGACGATCCCTTTTCGACGGAGAGATGATCCTGAAATCTCTCCAGCTGAAACGGCCGGGTGATCTCGTCAGGAACGCCTTTGAGCGTCACGGGTCTGCCGGTTTCTTCTTTCGGCGAATGAAGTAGATCGCGACGCCCAGGATGACGAGCGCAACCGCAGCAACCGAGATGATCTTACCGGAGTGAATGATCTGCGCGTATAGCGCATCCCAGTTCGATCCGGCGCGGAACGCGATGAAGGTGATGAACGCGAACCAGATTCCCGACGCCGCAGCGACTGCGATTGCCACGGGAATCGGCGGCAGCTTCATTGCGCCGGCGAAGGGCGGAACAACTGCCCTCACCGCGGGAAGGAACCTGCTGATGAACAACGCCGGCAGTCCGTAACGGCCGTACAATGCCATCAGCCGCTGTTCAGCGCCCTTGCCGGCCCATCGCTCCAGCCGCGACATGAATGCGCCTGAGCCATAACGCCTGCCGATGTAGTACATCAGAGCCGCGCCGCAGAGATTTCCGATCCACGACACGAAAAAAGTGCTGTAGGGCGAGGCTTGTCCGCGCGCGGCCAGGAAACTGCCGAACGCCACTACCGCATCGGCGGGAAATGGCGGGAAGATATTCTCGATCGCCGAAATGACGAAGATCGACACATACAGTGCGCCGACAGGCAGGCCGCTCAGCCAGTTGATTATGGCTTCGACGCTCACTTGCCGGCCTCGACGGCGATCGGAGCAACTGTCGCGACTGCGATGCACGCGAGCCCTTCCTCGCGGCCAATCCAGCCCATGCCTTCGTTTGTCTTTCCCTTGATGCTCACTTGAGCGACGGTGACACCAAGCGATTTCGCGACAGATTCGCGCATCGCTTCGCGGTACCTGGCGATCTTCGGCTGTTCGGTGATCACAGTGATATCAGCGTTGACGATCGAGAAGCCGAATTCCTTTACACGCTCAACGGCAGCGCGAAGCATCTCCATCGAATCCCGATCGCGATTGGCCGGATCGGTGTCAGGAAACATCTCGCCAATGTCGCCCGCGGCAGCCGCGCCAAGAATTGCATCGGTCAACGCATGGGCAACGGCGTCGCCATCGGAGTGGCCTGCAAGATGAATGAACTGCGCGACTTCGACGCCGCCGAGGATCATTCGCCCCTCGTCAGCGAAGCGGTGGGAGTCGTAGCCAATTCCGGTGCGGAAGCCCGCGTTTCGCATCGAGCGATCAGGCGAGTCGCCTGAAGCGGGCATGCGTCAGGCCGTGTAGCGCTTGATGGCGAGCGTGGTGTTGTGCCCGCCGAACCCGAAGCTGTTGCTCAGCACGGCGTTGACCTCTCGCTTCACAGCCTTGTTCGGAGTGTAGTTGAGATCGCATTCGGGATCCGGCGTCTCATAGTTGATCGTCGGCGGAATCAGGCTGTTGTTGATCGCCAGCGTTCCGATCACCGCCTCGACTGCGCCTGCAGCACCGAGCATGTGACCGGTCGCGGATTTCGTCGAGCTCACGTTGACTGACTTCGCGTAGTCGCCGAACACAGCCTTGATTGCGGCCGTTTCGTTGAGGTCGTTCGCGGGCGTTGAAGTACCGTGCGCGTTGATGTACTCGAAATCTTCAGGAGCGAGCCCCGCATCTTTCATTGCGCGCTTCATTGCGCGCTGCGCGCCTTCACCATTCGGAGCAGGTGCTGTCAGGTGATATGCATCACCTGTCGCGCCGTATCCGACAATCTCCGAGTAGATCGTTGCGCCGCGTGCGATCGCGTGTTCCAGCTCCTCGAGAATGAGCACTGCACCACCTTCGCCCATTACGAAGCCGTCACGTGTCGCATCGAACGGGCGTGACGCGGTTGCCGGACTGTCGTTGCGCTCCGAGAGCGCCTTCATGTTGGAGAAACCGCCAATGGCCATTGGTGTGACGGTGGCTTCGGCACCGCCAGTAATCATCACGTCGGCGTCGCCGTACTGAATCGTGCGGTATGCGTCACCTATCGCGTGCGCGCCCGTTGTGCAGGCGGAAACCGTGGCGTAGTTCGGGCCTTTTGCGGCCCACTGCATCGACACGATTCCTGCAGCGATGTCGCCGATGAACATCGGAATGAAGAACGGAGAGATCTTGCTCGGACCGCGCTGACGATAGACGTCGTGCTGCTCCTCGAAGATCTTGAGGCCGCCGATTCCACTTCCGATGATGACACCGGTGTTGAACGGATCGTAGCCGGTACCGTCGCCAAATCCGGCGTGTTCCATCGCCTGTCTGGCTGCAGCGACGGCGTACTGCGTGAACTGATCGGCGCGCTTCGCTTCCTTCCTGTCCATGTACGCGAGCGGATCGAAACCTTTGACCTCGCATGCGAATCGGACGTCGAACGTGCTTGCATCAAAGTGCGTGATCGGGGCTGCGCCCGACCGCCCCTCGATCAATGAGCGCCACATCGTCGCCACGTCGTTGCCGACTGGCGTCACGGCTCCCATCCCCGTGACGACGACTCTGCGCTTCATTT
>JBDTNA010000122.1:0-8559 GCA_039933985.1 Gemmatimonadales bacterium
GTTCAATCAGTGGCGATCGTTTGTTGTTGGGGGGTTGATCTAGTTCTTTGTTCCGGTCTGCGCGGATTCGCCTGAAGAACGCATTGCGCAAGTTAAAACTGAACCCCTAAGCCGAGAATCGAACGCCCCTTTCACGGGACTCATGCGAGCGCCGCAAGATGCGCAACGCACGCAGCGCCCACTCTGTCGGGAGCGTAGCCCCCCTCGAGTGAGCTCACCACTCGGCCACCGCACCACGTCTCAGCGCGTGAAACCAGCGAACGAGTCATTCGCTCGATGTCCTCGATCTCGAGCGTAAATCCGCCAAGCGGATCACCGCGAAGGGAGTCGAAACCTGCCGAGATCAGCACCAGATCCGGCGTGAATCCGCGAGTTGCTTCATCGATGCCTTTCTCCCACGCATCGACGTATACAGTCGGATCCAGACCAGCTGCCATTGGAATATTCCAGACACTATTGTGCGGGCCTCTATCGTCGGCGGCGCCTGTCCCCGGATACCAGGGCCACTGGTGCATCGACACAAAACGAATATTCGGTTCGTGCTCGACCAGCGCCTGCGTACCGTTGCCGTGGTGAACATCCCAATCGACGATCAACACCCGATCGAGGCCGTGTTTCGCTCTCGCGTATGCGGCGGCCAGCGCGACGTTGCCGAAGAGGCAGAATCCCATTGCACGTGCACGCAGTGCGTGGTGACCGGGCGGCCTCACGGCGCAGAACGAGCGCGGGTTCGACCCGGATATCGCGCGATCAACTCCATCGAGCACGCAGCCGGCGCCGGCTGTTGCAGCTGCCCAGGATCCCTCGCTCGCGACCGTATCGTTGTCGAGCGCGCCGCCACCCTCGACGGCCAGCTTCTCGATCAGGTCGATGTACGAGCGATCGTGGACGAGAGCGACCTCTTCGACAGTCGCGTGCCGCCCTTCGAGATGCTCGACAGTCGCAAAAAGAGACGGCTCATTTCGAAGCGCGCGGGTTATTCCGCGCAAACGGCCAACATGTTCGGGGTGAGACCATCCCGTGTCGTGTCGGCCGCAGTCAGAATGCGAAATGAACCCAACGCGTACTTCCGCGCTATCGGCTATCTGACGGGCCTCCGCCGGCGTCTCGCAAGCAGCAATGTCGATCCGTCTTTCACACCCGATGCAGCGAGAGATTCCCCTTCGCGAAGGATTTCGTATCCCCTGAGCTTCACAATGAAGTCGTCAGCGATGAATCCGGAGGGATAAAACTCCTGTAGCGCTGCCAGCTTTACAGCTGACACCGGAAGCAAGTCCGGCGCATCGATTCTGATGGCTTCCCACAACTCGGCCTGCTGAACTTTGAGGTGGAGAACGGCCCCATTTCCTCCACCCAGCACGACGACGTCGGGGCCCACGCGCAGCTCTGTAACGAAGGGAGCAGTCATCAGACAGTTTCCCCAGCGACTGGGTCGACGTCAGCACCAACGATGCCTGTCTCCGACGGAAGCAATGCGAGAAAACGGGCGACCTGTTGATCGAACAGGTAAGTCGAACCGGAGACTCGTGTGCCGCGCTCCAGGGCGACGGTGCCGATCGCGATTTCTTCACCGCCCTGACCGCGGAACGTTGCGTACCCGGGACCTTCCTGCTCGAGAAACGCCGCGTACACACCGTTGCGGGTGGCGAAGAACTCCTTCGCCGCCTCGATTACTTCGGCAGGCTCGGCGGTGGTGACGGCTTCCTGGAGGGTTCGCCCTCGCTGGTAGTTCATAAAGGACCGCTTGTTGTCGTGTGATTTGCGGGAAAGAACGCGCGAAGTGAAAGCTTCAGGTGGTGCAATCTACCGGCCATCAGACGAGTCGGACAAGCGCGGGTCGCCCGTCGCAATTCGACGAATCGATTCGAAAATGAGTCGCATGCCAAAATGCAGCGATTGAACCGGAACACGCTCGTCGTGACCGTGCATTCGCTCTTCGTCAGACTGTTCCATCGGAAACGGCAGAATCCCGTACGCGTCGATGCCAATCCGCCGCAGGTGCGCGCTATCGGTTCCTCCGGTGCTGAGGTACGGAACGATCGTCAGTTCAGGATCGATCTCAGCGGCTGACTGCGCTATCGCGTTGAACATCGGCGAATTCGGATCCGATCCAGGAGCTTCTTCGGTGTGGGCCGCGACGGCAAAGTCTATTTCGGGATCGCCGAGCCAGGCTTTCATTCGCTCGATGACATCTTCGATCTTGAATCCCGGGATCGTGCGCACGTTGAGAACCGCGCTGGCTTCAGCCGGGATGACGTTTCCCGCTACTCCGCCCGAGATCCGGGTGGCGGAAATTCCGTTTCGCATCACCGCGTTGAAAACGGGAATTGTCGACAGTGTTTCGGCACCGCGTGCGGATTCTGATTCATTATCCGAGACGAGCGCAGCCATTGCCTCGCGCTCTGCCGGGACGGGCCAGACCCGCGACAGCAACCCGAAGAAACGGCGCGTTGTTTCGGTGAGTGTGACCGGTTCCTGGTACTCACTCAGCCGCGCGAGCGCGCGGCCAAGATGAAAAATTGCGTTGCCGGCAAGCGGAATTGCGGAATGACCCGCCGGACCGCGGACGGTGACCGCTACCATATGAGAGATCTTCTCGGCGGTTTGAATCGCGAGGTATCGCTTGCCGCCGGCAATCTTCCGCGTGCGACCACCTTCATTGATTGCGAACTCCGCGTCGAGCAGGTCGCGATGCTCCCTTACCAGCCACTTCATTCCGAAGTCACCGCCAGTCTCTTCGTCGGACGTGGCGACAAATACGACATCGCGCTCGAGCTCTACGCCCGCGTCGACCACGTGTCGTTTCAGCACAAGCATCGACATCAGGTTTGCGGCTAGCATTCCCTTGTCATCGATTGCGCCGCGCCCGTAGAGATAGCCGTCGCGTACGACTCCACCGAACGGATCGCAGGACCACTTCTCTTTCTCGACGCCTACCACGTCCATGTGCGCGAGCAGCATCACCGGGCGACGAGCGCCGGTCCCCTTGATGCGGGCGATCACTTCCGCACGACCGGGAGCCGGAATCAGAAGAGTGGTTTGAATCGCCTCGCGCTCGAGCGCATCGACGAGGTACTGCGCAAGCGCGAGCTCGTTGCCCGGAGGATTTGTTGTATCGAACCGGATCAGTGCCTGAAGACGCTCGATAGTTTCCGCTTCGATCGCGGCCCAGTCAGCTTCCAAGCAGCTTCTCGATATTTCTTATGAGTGGACCAAACGACAGCTTGTCGCCATTCGGAGCGATGCGGGCAGCGATCTCTTCCGCGGTTTCACGCTGGCCCTCTGACCACATCTCCTGGATAATCCATGGCCCGGCCTTGGGGTTTCGATACCAATCCAGGTCGAAGCGAGTCACCAGCGTTTCGTTCATCACGGCCTGCAGCTGCCATGCGCGCAGATATCGGGTCGAGTAGTAGCGCGGGTCGAAATCCACGAACGCATCGGCCGAGTGATACTGGAAGTTCGTCGCCCGTGTCAGCGTATCGATATATAGATCGGGCAGATCCTTCCAGTCGGCGGTGTCGCCGTAGGCCTCGACTTCATAGATCAGCTTTGCGCAGTATCGACGGAGGTAATGCAGCTCCTCGAATCCGGCGAGCCGCAGGAACTCGTCGACGTCACCCGACTTCAGCTCCGTATACCGCAGGAGCCATCCGCGATCCTGCATTCGATGATCGAACAACATCGCATAGGCTTCAGTGACAGAATTGTCGCCGAGCCACTTGTACTCGAAAGGATAGTCGTCGCGCACGTTGGCGAAATGAAGCGCGTGTCCCGACTCGTGCAGCAGCGTCGTGTAATCGCTCTGTCCGCCATGAGGACGAAGCACGAGGTACACCTCTTCCGGCACTCGCGTAGGTGCGCAGAATGCGCGCGCGCGCTTGCCCGGTCGGTCGCCCACGTCGTATACGATCCGTCCGCCTGCTTCCGGATCGACGTTCATCTCACGCAGCTGCCGCGCTACGGCAGACTGAAGAGTGGCGCCTGGAAATGCCCAGTCGTACTCCGATGCACGAAGCAACGCGAGTGCATCTGATCGCGTTGCTTCGTCTTTCTTGACTCCTAATGATTTCTTGAGATGGAACGGAAGCGCCTCATCCCACATCGACTGGGTCTCCTGAAGAAACCCGATACATTGGGCGGAAAGGTCGGTAAGGGACACTCCCGTGATCTCTTCGAAAGCGACGTTATAATTCGGCGCGATGCCCAGCGATTCGATGTAGTCCTTCTCGCGCTGCAGGCGCTCGAGGCGCAACGGCGCGAGGTCGCGTTGAACCACCGCAACGCGCGCCGCATCGAGTGCCAGTCTTTTCTTTCTGTCCTTTTCGTTCGCGATCTCGATTGCGGCGGCCTGATACTGAATTCTCTCGCCGTCCAGTGTTTCGATGAAGGCCGAGCCTTCCCACGCGATTTCTTTTTCGTCAAGCTCTGCAAGAGAGCGCGATGCCTGCGATTCGAGCTGCCACTCGAGCAGCATGGCCGCCGACCGGCGTTCTTCAGTACCCTTCTCAGTTCCCTTGAACCGCTCGAGCGTCAGCGCGAGGGCATCTGCTCCGAGAACGTGCGCGTACTTGTCGTAAATCGGCTTGAATTCCGCGACCGGCTTTTGTCCGCTGTGAGCGAGATAGCTCTCACGAGAGATTTCTTCGGTGAACGCCTGCCCGTCGCGCCGCAGGCGTTCGAGGGTGAGGTCGCTCATCTCAGCTGATGCGCTCGGTGATGTATTCGCGCAGCGCGTCGATAGAAATCCGTTCCTGCTTGAGTGTGTCACGATCACGAACCGTGACCGAATTGCCGGCCGCCGACTCACCGTCAACCGTGATGCAGAACGGCGTTCCAACTTCATCCTGCCTGCGGTATCGCCGGCCGATTGCGCCGCTGTCATCGTAGAACACCGAGAACGAAGAGCGCAGATCGTTCGCGATCTTGTGCGCCATCTCCGGCATTCCGTCTTTCTTCACGAGCGGAAACACGCCGGCCTTGGTAGGCGCGAGTGACGGCAGGAGTCCGAGCACTACTCTTCCTTCCGTCTCACCTTCGACCGCTTCTTCGCGATAACCATTCACGAGAAGCGCGAGGAGCGTGCGATTTGGTCCGACTGCTGTCTCGACGACGAACGGGACGAAACGCTTACCCGTGGCCTGCTCGAAGTACTCGAGCTTCTTGCCCGAGAACTTCTGGTGCTGCGTCAGATCGAAATCGCCGCGGTTGTGAATTCCTTCGATCTCCTGGAAGCCGAGCGTGCCGCCGAAATCGAACTGAACATCGAATGCTGCCCGTGCATAGTGCGCGAGCTCAGCGTCGGTGTGCTGATGAAACTGGAGCCGATCTTCAGCCAGACCCAACCCCCGATGCCATCGCATCCGCTCGGCCTTCCAGTACTCGAACCACTCCATGTCGGTGCCCGGCTCGACGAAGAACTGCATCTCCATCTGCTCGAACTCGCGAGTGCGGAAAATGAAGTTGCCCGGCGTGATCTCGTTTCGGAATGCCTTTCCGATCTGAGCGATGCCGAACGGAATGCGCTGCCGCGTCGACTGCTGCACGTTCAGAAAATTCACATACGTGCCCTGCGCTGTTTCCGGACGCAGATATACGACGGCCGCTGTGTCTTCCGCGGGGCCCATAAACGTCTTGAACATGAGATTGAACTGGCGGGCTTCACCGAGCGTTCCCTTCATGCCGCATGCGGGGCACTGAGCATCGGGAGTGCCGGGAGTGCCTTTTATCTTTGGGTCATCGGCCCGAAAGCGCTTCTTGCAGTTCTTGCAATCGACGAGCGGGTCAACAAAACCTCCGACGTGTCCGCTCGCTTCCCAAACGCGGGGATGCATGAGGATTGCGGAGTCCAGGCCCTCGACGTTCTCGCGGGTCCTGACCATCTCGTTCCACCATCTTTCCTGGAGATTTCGCTTCAGCTCGACGCCGAGTGGGCCGTAGTCCCAGACGGATCCGGTGCCGCCGTAGATCTCAGAAGATTGAAAAATGAAACCGCGCCGCTTGCAGAGCGACACGAGTTTGTCCATCACGTCGGGCTGATTCGGCATAAGCTTCTAAATATAGTAGGCCGAGGGAGTTAAACCCCCCTTCCGGGCCTTCACGAAGCACCAGAATAATCCTCCGGACCCTTAAGCTCCGATGATCTGGTCCCGGCGGGTCCCGACGCTCACATACGTGATCGGGGTCTCCACCATGGCTTCGATCCGGTCGAGATACTTCCGGGCCGGGTCGGGCAGCTGGTCGAGGGAACGGGCTTCGGCGGTCGACTGCTGCCAGCCGTCCATCCACTCGTACTGCGGTTCTGCCCCATCGAGAAGGTCGAGATCACCCGGAAACTCGGTATAGACGTTGTTCCCGACCTTGTATCCGGTGCACAAGGCGACTTTCGAATAGGTGTCGAGCACGTCGAGCTTTGTGACCGCGAGTCCAGTGAGACCATTCACGCGCGCTGCGTAGCGCACGACGACCGCATCGAACCACCCGCATCTCCTCGGTCTTCCCGTGGTAGCGCCGAATTCATTGCCGAGCCGCCGCATCTCTTCGGCCTCTTTTTCGGGCAGCTCTGTCGGAAGCGGTCCGTTGCCAACGCGGGTCGTGTATGCCTTCACAATTCCAAGTGCTGCGTGAATCGCAGTGGGCGCGATACCGACCCCAATCGCAGCTCCGCCCGATGTAGTGCTGCTGGAAGTCACGAACGGATACGTTCCGTGATCGACGTCGAGAAGCGATCCCTGCGCGCCTTCGAGCAACACATTCGCGCCCGATTTGATCGCGCGATGAATCACGAGCCCGACGTCTTCAGTGATCGGAAGGATTCGCGGCGCGAGACGCGCAAGCAGAGCGAGCGTTGTGTCGACGTCGGCCCGCTCGGGCACTCCGAACGACGAGAGCAGCGCGTTCGCATGCTTCACCCCACGCTCGACCAGCTCCTTCAGCTTTTCCGGATGCCTCAAGTCGAGCACGCGGACACCGCGTCGCGCGATCTTGTCTTCGTATGCTGGACCGATCCCGCGCCCCGTTGTTCCGATTTCTTTGCTGGCCGAGCTGAGCGAGTCAACGAGCTTGTGATATGGAAGAACGAGATGCGCGCGATCGCTGACATAGAGGCGGCCCTGAACGTCGACACCGTCTTCGATCAGCTCATCGATCTCGGTGAAGAGAGTGTCGGGATCGAGCACGACACCGTTTCCAATAGCGCAGCGCACGCCGGGATGCAGGATGCCGCTCGGAATCTGATGGAGGACGAATGATTTTTCGCCAATGTGGACGGTGTGGCCCGCGTTCGCTCCGCCCTGATAGCGCACGACCCATCCTGCGCGCTCGGCAAGAACGTCAACGAGCTTTCCCTTTCCTTCATCTCCCCACTGCGCTCCGACGATGACAACGGTGCGCGTTTTCGAATCGAACATCCGGTTGCTCTTCCGTAAAAAGGAAACGCCCCGGCGGGTGAGCCGGGGCGTAGAGTCAATCTACGGGCAGAAGGTCCGGAGTCAATCGCGTCATCCCATCGCGGCGAAGAATATCCAGGCTGCAATGGTGCACCCGACGGCCATTTTCATTGCAGTCGCAAGCGCGCGTCCAATGAGGGCGCCTGTCGCGGCGCGAGTCGAAGCTTTCGCGCTTGAACCTACGCTCAGCTCTCCGAGAAGCGCGCCTGCAAAGCTTCCGACGAACGCTCCGATCAGCGGACCGATAATCGGAACCGGAAAGCCGAGAAATGCGCCGACCATTCCGCCGAGCATTGCTCCCCACCCTGCCCGCCGGGACCCGCCGTACTTGCGGGCGTACTTTCCGGAAAGGGTGAACTCGATGACCTCGGCGACGATGCCAAGGATCGCGATCCCGACAATCGTGATCCAGCTGATCGGCCCCGTCGGAACTGTGAGATTGTAAACGACGGCGCTGGCGATCATCACCCAGAGGCCGGGAAGGCCCAGTGCGATCAGCGCGAGCGAGATGACCAGAACCAGCGTCAGTAGAATGAATGCCATCTAGAAGAGTTCCTCGGCGGTTGCCGCGAGCAGCTGAGCGGCCATGGCGATCCCGGTTCCATCGATTGTTTCGGCCCGGTCTCTGGATGTATGTACGCGGGCGAGGGTGCCGAGGTTTCCGCGACTCAGGGTAAGAGAGCTCCAGCCAGCGCTGGTGAATGCGATGTTGTCGGCGAGAATTCCCAGCAGCATGCGGTGTTTGGCGATCTCCAACCCGGTGCGATTCGCTGCCCGATCGAGCGCCTGCGACAGGTTGGCAGGCATTTTTCCGCTCGCCATGGAGATGAAGCGACCGCGATCATCGATCGTGTCGCAGTTCAAAGCGATTGCTTTGAGCGGCATTTGTGATGCGAACGCGTGCGCGCCGGCAAGCCCCAGCTCTTCACCACTCGTGATGATTACGCCGACTTTCTCGCGGTCGCGAATCAACTCGAGCGCCAGCAGAACGGTGGCGACGCCGGTCGCATTGTCCACGGCACCGTGGGACCTGTTTCCGATAAAGCAGAAGATCAGCGGAAGTGTCGCGACTGCGCCGACAAACGGAGCGAGCCATGCGATGGCCATCGCC